>JAAZFZ010000241.1 GCA_012511485.1 Clostridiales bacterium
AATAAAATTTCACTAGAAGAATATTCGCCCATTTTTTACTATATTATTGACTGTTTTGAGCCTTTTGTCAATGGGCATAGGTTAATTAGCATAATAGCAAGCACAACAAGTATATGTACACTTGCAAAAGCCCATGTTTTAGCGTCCCGTCCGGCTTGCTTGACAGCAAGCACGTCCGTTGTTGTCACACACAAAGATTTTTTCATCATTGGGCTATCTTTTAACAATTACAAGGCAAATCGTTAAAAGATGTACACCCCCAGAGGTCTAAAAGGCGGTGGTTCTCATCGGAATATTTTCTGAGAATATCAAGAATATTAATTATGTGGCAATTGTACAAACCACCAGTATTCCACAACCTCATCTGTCCGTTCGGCGCTCTTCAAAGAACTTTCGGCAGATTTGCACGTTGTCGGAAAAGGTTGATAAAGACGCCTGTGTCGGCTGTAAACTCTGCGAAAAAGCCTGCCCCTCCAATGCAATTGTGGTTTCTTCGGAAAATAAAAAGGCCGTGATAAACACCGCTTTGTGCCATCGATGCATAAAATGCCGGCGGGTTTGTCCTAAGGATGTTATTCATTATAAAAAATGAAAAACAATCTACTTATAAAAGCTCAAACTGATTTTTATGGAAGTTCAGCAGGCCGTCATTTCTGAGCTTTGAAAGCTCGGCCGACATGGCGCTGCGCTCGACGGAAAGGTAGTCCGCGAGTTCCTGCCGATTGAATGGAATGCAAAAGTGACTGCTCCCCGATTTCTTGGCCTCAGTCGCAAGGTAGGCCAGGAGCTTTTCACGGGTGGTGCGTTTTGAGGTAAATTCAATTTTCTGTGTCAGCGCTATATTTTTCATGGATACGATACTCAACATATTCTGAATGAGCCTGCTGTGAAAACCGCATGCCTTGGCACACGGGACGGCCAGCCTGTGACAGTCGATAAATAGCAGCTCACTTTCGGTCGTTGTGATTACACTGACCGGAAGCATTTTTATTTCCGCGCAGGCAAAGGATTCCCCGAACAGATTTCCAATGTCAATTTTTCCGAGGATGTTTCTGTTTCCGTAATAGTCTTCCTGAACGACCTGGACCTGTCCCGATAGAACGATGCCGAATTTTTCGATGCTTTCGCCGCTCGAAAATACGGTTTGACCCTTCTCAAAACGAACCGATTTCGCGGCCAGGCACGACAAAAGCGGCCGTAAATCAGCCTCTTCAATACCCTTGAATAATCGTACTGTTTTCAGCACATCCGCATAATTTTTCATAAAATCCTCTTTTGTTGGAATTCCAACCGACTTATTTATTTAAGAATAGTATACTCAAAACATAAAGTCAACAATAATATGAAATAACGCACTCCGAAAAAGAGGTGAACGGAACATGATTCGAAAAATTATCAGAATTGATGAAGAGAAATGCAACGGCTGCGGTCTGTGCGCAAAAGCCTGCCATGAAGGGGCAATCGGAATGGTAAACGGAAAGGCAAAGCTCCTCCGCGACGATTACTGCGACGGTCTCGGAGACTGCCTGCCGGCCTGCCCGACGGGCGCGATCAGCTTTGAGGAACGTGAAGCGAAGGAATACGACGAAGTTGCCGTGAAGAAAAGCAAGCTGA
>JAAZFZ010000242.1 GCA_012511485.1 Clostridiales bacterium
GGTCAGTACGGGTACGCCCAGCAAATTCGGGTTAAAATCACTGTATTGACTGTCAAACCCGTCAAAAGTGAAGGTGCCCGTCGTTGCGACGGGAGTCTCACCTGCATAGGCCTTATCCCTCCAACTGACTGCCGGGGCAAGCTCAGGCACACCCGAGGGGGTTGCCTTGACAATAGTTGTGCCCTTTGCCATTGAGTATTGGGTGCTTGCAACTCTTGTTATTTCCGTAACATCAAGGCTGACATTTGGGACAGGCCTCCTCAAATTATCGCCAGTTGAATTTGTCGTTATACATGGATGCTGTTGCGAAGAAGGCTCTTCAAGTTCCTGAGCTAATGCTGCAATACCTGGCCACGGTAGGAGTGTTGCAGCCATAACTATTGCCATGATGAGGCTAATCAGTCTTTTCTTCATTGAATTTCCCTCCAAAATATCAATATCTAATTTAAAAATATGAGTGTAATCCATATGAAAACAAATCATAAGCAGACAAAAATATTATAACATACCAAATAATGGCTGTAAATACTTTTTATGGAATATAAAAAGCTGTATGCAAACATTAACCATAGAATTACGGTAAATTTATTCAATGATATTGTTAAAAAAAAACGAATATGTTACTATTTTAAAAAAGAGTATCATTTATTGGAGTGAGATTGTTGGAATGTCTTAAAATAATGAAGGTCAGAAACAATGCGGTTGTTCCGAAAAGGGCTACTCCCGGCAGTGCGGGGATTGATTTGTGTGCCTGCATTGACGAAGGAATGACTGTCCCTGCCCGCGGGCATGCTTTAGTTCCTACGGGCATTGCAATTGAGCTGCCCGCAAGCGGGCTTGCAGCAATGATTTTTGCACGCAGTGGTCTTGCAATTAAGCACGGCTTGGGGCTGTTAAACGGAGTGGGTGTTGTTGACAGCGACTACAGAGGTGAAATTCGTGTGGGAATTGTCAACCAAAGCGACACGAGCTACCAAATTCAGCCAGGTGAAAGAATCGCCCAGCTTATAGTGATGCCTGTAATTTGCCTACCGGTTATCCAGGCGCAATCTCTTGACGAAACCGAGAGGGGTAAGGGTGGATTCGGCTCAACGGGGAAGATATGGTAAACTCATTCCGAAATATAAAAATAACGGGCTGCCTCATTTATTTTCGGGCAGCCCGTTATTTTTATTTGTTTTCTTCGGCCTGTTTTGAGTATTTTTTGAGGTATATTTTTCTCATGAGCAGTGAGTCAATTTTACCTATCGGCACACCTGATTTGAATTGCTCTACCGCCAGCAGGGTCTTGCAGTTTTTGTCAAGTATCATTTTAACTGCGGCGGCGTCGCCCTCGTTTATGCCGCAGCATAAGGCGCCTTCTCCTTTTATAAGAACGGCGTGCCTGCCCTCAAGGGCCCTTATACAGTCCGCTCCCGATGCGCACCTTACACTCGCACCGACTATCTGTGCGAAGTCATCCAAATAAGGCCTCATTTCCTTGACTTGAGCCGAAACCTTGACAGTGTGGCCATCTGCCGAATAAATAATGTTGTTTATGTCGCTGCGAGAGGAATAGATTCCTATATGAGTACCTGCCTGACAGGATACCGGACTATTACCCTCCACCTTACCTGTGGCGATATTAACAAGTATTTCTTCCCCGCCATTTAAAGGGGTAAAAACTGCGTTTTTACCCTCCCTGCGGCTGTTGAAGAATTCACCTTCGGCGTTGATGCCCTCAACTGAGGCAATGCAGCTGCCGCATTCCTTTTCAAGCATAAGGGCGTTATTGAGAGCCTCCCGCCCGTCTGCACCGTAGCAGAGCGCACCGTGGTGAGCCATAATGATTGCTTTTGCCGATGAACGCTTGAGAACGTGCGCAACATTCTGCATGAGCCTTTTTGTGCCGGGCAGCCCGTAAGCCGCAATGGGGATTTCGTAGCCGACGATATCCTTATACTCCTCGCTGACCTTATCAATATCCTTGCCCATGGCACTTATAACTGAGGCATTGTTCTGGTGGGTATGGATTGCAAACATGGCCTCTCTGAAATGTTTGTAAACCTCGGCATGAACACCCTTTTCGGAGGAGGGCTTGATATTGCCCTCGTACTTGAGCGTTTCAATGGAAACCTCAACAATATCATCCGCAGTGAGCGAATCATAAGGCCTGCCGCTTGGGGTTATGACAAAGCTTTTATCGTCAACCCTGCAACTGACATTGCCCCAGGTTCGGGCAATGAGGCCTTTTTCGACAAGGCTCCTGCCTACTTCGATTACCTGCTGTTTAGCGAGCAAAATATCCATAATAAAACCCCGCTTATTTGTTTTTACTTTCCTTGATGCCGACATTGGCAAAGACTCTGTCAAAGCATTCAAGAGCCTGGTCAATCATTTCCTCTGTATAGGCTGCGCTGGCGTAAAGCCTGCTGCCCGCAAGGGTGACAAGCCCCTCTGCCATATATGCCGCTCCCATGTGCTCCATTTCCTTCTTGCGCTCAGAGGTCGCCCTGAGAATATCCGGGATGGTCCACGGCTTTTTCCAGTTAGTTGAGAAATGCATTGTGCCGACAGTTTCAAGGTGGCAGTTTGAGCCTTGATTGAACACCACGAAGGGCAGGTTGTATTTTGAAATGAGTGCCTTTAGCCCTTGCGTGAGCCTGTCGCCCATTATGCCTGCCGTATAGCAAGCGTCCCTCTTTTGCATCTCATCGAGCATGTAATAACCCGCAACACAGCTGAGCGGATTTGCCGCCATTGTGCCGCCGATAAGTGCTTTTTTGTGCTTGCTGCCGCCTGCAATGCCTGCCGAAAGGTACTGCATATACTCTTTTTTGCCGCCTAGACCGCCTGCTCCCGGATACCCGCCGGCAACAACCTTGCCGAACACCGTCAGGTCGGGTGAAACATCAAAATAGCCCTGGGCGCCGCCCATGCCTATTCTGAAGGCGGTAACAACCTCGTCAAAAATCAGCAGTGCGCCATATTTTCTGCAAAGAGCCTCAACGCCCTTGTTAAAATTATAGTCAAGGGGTCTTGTTCCGCTTTCGGGGCCTATCGGCTCTATCATAACCGCCGCTGTGCCCCCGTTGAGCCTGTTCTTTTTGAGCTTTTTTTCAAGGTCATTAAGGTCGTTGGGAAAGAATTCCTGAGTATGTTTGAAAACAAAACGCGGTACACCGCTTGCCTGAGTCCACTTTGAACCGGGGACTCTGATGCCATATGCGAGCTGGTCGCTCCAGCCGTGATATGCCCCACCCATTTTGATAATGTTCTTTTTCTTTGTTGCAAGCCTTGCAACACGGATAGCCGCCATGCATCCCTCGGTACCTGAGCCAAGCATTCTGAACATCTCGACGGTTTTGATGTTTTCACGGATTTGTTCGGCGAGTTTGTATTCGTACGCATGGAAAAGCCCTGTTGACGGGCCGCAGGTGTTGAGCAGCTCAATAACCTTTTGACGCACTTCGGGAGGGTTGCTGCCAAGAACAGTCGGGCCGCCCGCCTGAAGAAAGTCAAAGTACCTGTTGCCGTCAAGGTCATAGAGATATGCACCCTCCGCCTTTGTGAAAACAAGCGGGAAGGGGTAGTTAAAAGCAAGATTGTGTTGAACTCCCCCAGGTATAACTTTGCTTGCCTTGTCAATCATGGCCTTTGACTGCGTGCATTTTTTGGCATAATACTCGTCCTCATAGGCCTTTAGAGCCTCGGTACGAATAGTGTAAATGGGCTTTTTGATTAATTCATCAAGCTCCTTTGTCACTGCCGCAGCATCATGATAATTTGTAATTGCATACCTGTTCTCCATATTTATCCACCCTTTCAGCTTTTGCAATATATCAATAAACCGTTATTTTTTATTTTAAACTTTTATTCTATATTTAAGTATTGGCTAAGGCTTACGCTAAAACATAATCAGATTCCAATCTTCTTTGCCATTTCGGCGGTTTTCAGCTCAAGAGTTTTTGAAACGCCCTCCTCCTGCATGGTTATGCCGTAGAGGATATCCGACTCCTCCATAGTACCACGCCTGTGGGTGATTAAAATGAACTGAGTGTTTTTAGTCATGCGGCGAACATATCTGGCGTAGCGTGAAACATTTATATCGTCGAGTGCCGCTTCAACCTCGTCAAAAATGCAGAAGGGCGCAGGTGTAACCTTCAAAATCGCAAACAGCAGTGCAATTGCCGCAAGCCCCTTCTCGCCGCCCGAAAGAAGGTCGATGTTCTTGACATTCTTGCCGGGAGGCTGAACCTTGATTTCTATGCTGCTTTCAAGCGGGTCCATGGGATTTTCGAGACAAAGCTCCGCCTTGCCGCCGTCAAAAAGCTCTGCAAAGGTTTCGCCGAAATGGCTGTTTATTTTAGCAAACTGCTCCCTGAACCTCTCCGCCATTTTGCCTGTCAGGTCACCGATAAGCTTAATAAGCTCCTCACGGGATTTTTCGATATCCTCTATCTGACCGCTCATGAATCCATAGCGCTCGGATACTTCCTTATATTCCTCGATGGCGCTGACATTGACTGTGCCCAGCGCTCTGATTTTATTTTTTATTTCATTGAGTCTTCTATGCGCCGCAGCAGGCTCATCTATAACGATATCCAGCTCCTCGGCCTCTCTGAGGGTCAGCTGGTATTCGTCAAAGAGCTTGTTTTTTGCACCCTCAAGCTCGTCCTCCATTGCAGCCTTGCGCTCCTCAAGCCTTGCAAGCTCACCGCCGAGCTTTTCTTTTTCGGCGGTTTTTGACCTTTCTCTCGTGCGCAGCTGAGTGCCTTGGGCCTCTGTCATGCTCCTTTGCTGCACAAGCTGCTCAACATGAACCTTTGATTCACTGCTCTGACTGCGAAGCTGTACCGCCTTCTCCGTAAGTTCCTGCACAAGCTGACTTATTTCGTTGTTTGTGCTTTCTATTCGGGCTATCTCATCGTTTAGCTCGTCAACCCTGCCCTCATGCGAAAGCCTGCGGCGTTCAAGCAGTGCAACAGCCTCCTGCTTTGACTCTATATCCTTTTGATGGGCAAGAATTTCAAGGTTAATTTCGTTTTCAAGCTCGGCTAGCTCTTCCCTTTTGGCTTCAAGTGTTTGACGGCTCATGCTCAACTCTGAAAGCTCACAATTGAGAGCATCCGCTTCGCCGCTGAGCCTTGCAATTTCGGCGTCAATTTGCTCTTTTGCCTTTTCAAGCTCCTCTATCCTGTGTGTTGAGCGCTCCTTTTCGGATAAAAGCTCACTCATTGCGGAGGATGCGGTTTCAATCCTGCCCTCAACGAGCTTCAAGTCACTCTCCCTGCGGATAACCTCCTCCTGAACTCTGGTCAGGTCCGCGCCTGCGCCGTCAAGCTCCGCCTCGGCTGCAGCAAGTGCCTGTGAAACGGTTTTGTATTCCTCGGACTTTTCTTCAAAAGCTCTATTGAGCCGCTTTACATTTTCTCTGAGCTTTTCGATTTCGTTTGTTCTGCTCAGAATCCCCGAGCCATGACCTCTTGAACCGCCCGTCATGGAGCCGCCCGCATTTATGACCTGACCGTCAAGGGTAACTATCTTGAAGCGATAGTTATATTTTTTAGCTATTGCAATAGCACAGTCCATATCCTCGACAACGGCAGTGTGCGAAAGGAGTGATTTTACTATTTCGTCATATTGCCTGTCATATTCAAGCAGCTCGCTTGCAATTGAAACAAAGCCAAAGCATCCGTCAAGCCCCTTTTCGTTGAAGGGCTTTGATTTTATTGCCGTAACGGGCAAAAAGGTTGCTCTGCCCGCCCTGCTCTCCTTGAGGAAATTAATCGCATGCTTTGCATCTTTCTCAGAGTCTGTCACAATATTCTGAACGGCTGCTCCAAGAGCGGTTTCGACAGCGGCGGTATATTTTTCACTGACATTTATTAGCTGAGAAACAGGGCCGTGGATGCCCCTCAAGCTCCCTCTTTTTGCCTCACGCATGACCGCGCGGACACTGCCCGAATAACCCTCCATATTTTTTTCAAGGTCCTCGAGCATTTTTATTCTTGCATTCTTCTGATGTATGTCAAGGTTTAGTGCGTCAAGCACCTTTTTCATGCCCTCAGCCTTTTCCCTGCGCTTTTGCACACGCATTTGATAGCCGGACATGGAGTTCTCAAGCTCCTGCGCTGTCTCTCTGGATTTTTCGAGGTTTTCAGCACAGTTTTCCCTCTGAGCTTTCAGACCTTCAATAAAACCGTCCCTTGATGTGATGACACTGTCTATACTTTTGATTCTCTGCTTCAATCCCTCAATTGACGAAAGAACAGAGGATTTCTCAACCCTTTTTTCGTAAAGTGCGTTGTTGACGTCAGAATGCTTGCCCGTAACCTACGAGGCCCTCTCGCCAAAGGCGGTATTCTCCTGCCTGACACCGCTGATTTTCTCAGCCGCATTTGCAAGCTCCTCATATTTGAGCCGTGTTTTTTCCTTGAGAGCTTCAATTTCTGCAAAA
>JAAZFZ010000243.1 GCA_012511485.1 Clostridiales bacterium
ACATTGGATGCTGGCAAAATCTATCATTACTATATTTCAACAGAGCGTCAGCTTCGTG
This sequence comes from Clostridiales bacterium, assembly GCA_012511485.1. GTDB lineage: Bacteria > Bacillota > Clostridia > Oscillospirales > Acutalibacteraceae > JAAZFZ01. Next base: position 59 of record JAAZFZ010000243.1, read on the forward strand.
CCATTATGGATATCAATAACATTGAAGCAGAAGGCTCAACATTCAGTTATTACGAGGGCGTTGTCACCACCGAGAGCAATGTCAGTGTGTATGTCAATATAACTGGCGATATTGAGCTCTGCCAGGAGCTGTTCACCCCTATTCATGAATTCAAAGGCAAGGTTTTTGATGGCAACGGGTTTAAAATCAGCGATATGTATATCAACAATTTTGTCGGTAATGCCGGCTTCTTCTCCCAATTAACCTCCTCGTCAGCCAGCTCGGAAAGGATAAGAATTCGAAACCTTGTTTTTGAGAATTCTACGGTAATGAGTACGGGCAATAATGTAGGCACTCTTGCAGGCTCAACAGACGAGGGCATCCTTATTTACAACTGCTCCGTAGTAAATGACGGTATTAATGACTGCACGGTTTCAGGCAGCGACTTTGTCGGAGGGCTGATTGGCAAAACCAGCAGTTACATAGGCTATGAACACGAAAGAACACTTGGTGAAAATATTTACACCCCAATTGAGCAGAGCAGCGGCACAAATGTTCAGGTTACGGGCACAAACTTTGCCGGCGGCTTCGTAGGCTATGCTTCAAACCCGATTTCAAACTGCTATGCAAACGGCAGTGTATCCGGCAGAATAGATAGTGACCCGGTTACCTATCAAGAAATAATAGGCGGGATTAGCTATACATTTGAGGAGCCCAGAGGTATCGGCGGTTTTGTAGGCGTGCTCAAATCAAAGGTTGAGTATTCATTTTCATCAAGCGATGTCACTGTCTACGACATAGATGCAAACTCAGATTTCAGCAAGGTGGGCATCGGCGGCTTTGCAGGCTATATTATTTCTGGTGAGGAGGATATTTCGTCAACGCTCTTCTCCAGCGGTAAAATAATTGTTTTCGGAATCGGAGAGCAGCTTCATGATACGCAGTTTGGCATTGGCGGGCTTGTAGGTGTTTCTGACGCACCGATTACATCCTGCTATTCAAGCTCTGCAGTTAATGTTGATTTCCCCACAGGGTACACAACAAATGCCACTCTCGGAGTGGGTGGAGTTATTGGCATTGCAAACACCCAGCTAGGTGACGCATATTCTTCAGGTTATGTAGAGAGAACAAACTATACCGACCCTGTCGGGACTAAGACTATCGGTGGCGTAATAGGCAATGCAACGGATGACACTGTCCATTATACACAGCTTTATTTTGATAAGCTCAATAATAATGACCAGACTTTGACCGCTATCGGCGGCGAGGCAGACAGCCAAACACAATCCGTCAAGGGCATTGACACAAGGGATTTCTTCGGCACCGAAATGAGCGAAACGGAGCTGAACTTTGACTCTAACTATTGGGGCGTTAACGATTCGGCTTATCCTTACCTGAAATCCTTCTTTGGTGATAATGTATCCAATGCAATTAAATACCCTGCTGTTCTGAGCGTTATCGCCGTTACACCCGATGAACGCGACCAATCCGCTAATAACGGCATGGGTATATCCATGGCTATTCAGATGCCGTCAGTGCTAAATATATCAGATGTTGACTATTATCTGACATGGAGCAACTCGGAGACATCGGGAACAGGCATAATTACTCTGGGCAACAACACTTATTCACCGATAAGAACCGCAAACCTAAACCAGACAATGGGGCTTGTAGTGTGCGTAACGGATAATGAGGAGTACGGCAGCAGGTCATATGAACGCCAGTGTGCCGATATGATGGGTACACAGACCAACCCTTATCTGATTTCCACTAAGCTTGACCTTATGCATATAGGCCAGAGTTCAGCTGACATCACTGAGCACGAATTCCCGTATTTCTATGACCAGTGGCTATCGCCAATAAATTCATTGGGTCAGAACTACACGGGCAAGGTTCATTATCGGCTCATGAGCGATGTTGATATGACAATGGATGTAACACTGACACCGGATGAAGGTAGCTATACAATAACAATCACAAACGACGACCCCACAACGCCGGACGGCGTGAGCATTTCGCCGTTAGCTCTCGAAGCCAGTCTCGGCATTGGCGACTCTACGACACCGAGCGAGGGAGATATGATTACATACCAGGGTATGTCTTTTGACGGTTACGATTTCATGATTAAAAACTTCACATTTGATTGCCCGTTTATTACAACCCTCGATGAAGAATCCGAAGTAAAAGATGTTTTGTTTGAGAACATAGGTTTGTCAAATGATTCGGGAGCTCACTTAGCCCTGATAGAAACAAATAACGGTTCTGTTGACGGTGCTATTGTAAGAAACAGCGGTCAGGATTCAAGAAAATTCAGTACATTAGGTTATGCGGCAGGCATAGCAGTCTTTAACAACGGCACAATCTCAAACTCAATTGCCGATGTAACAATTGAAGGCGGAACTTATATTGGAGGCATTGCAGCAGAAAACAAAGGAACAATTTCAAAAAGCGTTTCCGGCTGCGATATAACAACAAGTGCGGCAAGCGACTCATTTGTCGGTGGATTTGTCGGCAAAAATGACACATCCTCTTCAATTACAAACAGCTTCTCATACGGCTCAGTCGGCATCGATAATGAATCAGCCGCAACAAATATCGGCGGATTTGTCGGCACAAACAACGGCTCCATTTCTGCCGCATATTCGAGAACCAACACAACGGGATATGACAATGTGGGAGCATTTGTAGGTGCCAACAACGCAAGCATCGAATATGCTTACGCCGCAGGCAGGGCAACTGTTTTAAATGAGCTATCAACACAAAACTCTGTATTTGCAGGCTTCAGCGGAGTCAATTCAAGCGAGGATGAGGTAGTATTCGATAAGGCAATGGCTGGCTCGTCACTGTATAAAGTTCTTACAAATGCCGCCACGACTGAAGACATCGTTTCGCTCAACGGCTTCTCTGAGAACGCCATTGAAAGCTTTTCTTTAAATACTGAAGAAATGGCATACCCCCAGCTTTCAGAAATTGTTAACAACGGCGTAGTTGACCAAAACGGATACGAGCATGTTAAAACAAAGCTTCTTAAAGCCTATTCGCAAATAAGCGTATTCTCGCTTAAAACAGCCTACGGTCAGTATGTTGATACCTTAACACTGGGCAGCATCAACAGCCTGAGTATGGACAGCGATCTTGTATGGTCCTCAAGCGATGAGAGCGTGGTCATTGATGCCGGCTCGGTTACTGTACCGAATGAACCTGGCAGTGCTGTGCTGACAGCTGCGCTGACTGTTGTCTTAGACCCTGATATAAGTCAAGAAATCACAATTGACGCCGATCTCCCGATTTCTTTCGGCGGAAGAAACCCGAACTTCGCACTCATAGACTCACAGTACGGTGACGGCACGGTCTTAAATCCGTATCTCATCGAGTCTAATGAGCAGTTCGCTTACCTCTCATTCTTCGGCAGTGAACCGGAATCATCCTATAAGCTTGTCAGTGATTTAGATTTTGAAGGCTTGTACTGCGACCCGATTATAACCTTCCGTGGCAATTTCGACGGCAACTATAAGTCAATCAGCGACTACACCTTGTCAAACAATACAGGTCTTTTCGGCGACATAATTGACGGCTCGGTTTCAAATCTTGCCCTTATGGGAGTCAATCAAACGGCACCTGTTCCGGCAAGTGAAACTGCATTGTGCTACGGCTTGCTTGCAGGCAGCATTCAGGGCGCGGGAGCATCTTTAAATAACTGCACAGTTGCAGGCGATCTTGAAATTAACCCACTCACCTCCGAAGATTCTCCAACCGTTTATGCCGGCGGCATCGTCGGATACGCAGGGCCGGGCACACAGGTCAACAGTTGCGCAACTACGGGGAGAGTAATTTGCACAGTTGAAAACAGCGACTGCTCCGTAGGCGGCGTGGTTGGTTTGGCGGACACTGCGGAAATATCCGATGTTTTCTCAACGAGCTATGTTATGAGCATTGGCAATATAGGCGGCCTTGCAGGGGCGCTGATAAACTCCTCATCACTGGATGGCGGCATATTTGCAGGCACGGCTCTTGATTCTGCCGCAAGAATCGGCACCGTGGCAGATTCAGCCAACAACTTGGGCAACATTGCAGGCATATGTGATTCGGATATCAGCAATGTCTATTATGATTCATCATATGCAATTGTATCTGATTTCATTGGTGAAATTGCTGTCGACTCACAACTGAGCGGATTCTACGATGATTACACACCCGGAGTGTTAAACGCAAATATCCCAGGCTGGTCAAGAGTGAGTGGAAATTATTCTGTTCCGGCAGGGCTAATCTCCGGTGCATCGGGCAGTGTTTTTGAAAAAGTCGTTTCATTCATTTCAATGCCGGTTGAACTGCAATCGGCGGCAGGTTCTGCAACAATATTCTCGTTCAACCAAATTGGCGTGCCGACTCAGACCAGTGCCGGTGATAGCGTCACAGCAGATGAGTTGCCCAGAGAATCAGATATTCTTAACTCTCAGGCACTGCAGAATATAACACTGTTCTTCTTACCTGATTCTTTGATAGATACATCCGCTGTCTATACCGGAATAGAATTCTCAATCGGCAATCTGAACAACACGGTTTCAAGATACTTTGAGCCCAGACTTTCAAGAAGTATTACGGTTAGTTATACGCTTTTAAATTCCAGCGGAGTTTCCAATCTAGACAGCAAAACTGTTGGAATTTATCTCAAAAATAAGCATGGCGGCACAATGACTACATCTTCTGACATTTTCACAACGGTCAATTCTACGGATAAACCTGTTTTCGATGAAATTTCTGTTTCATCCAACGGCTTCTACATAGGGCAGAATCTACCCAGCGACTACAAGTACAAAGTCAGTCTGCTTAACGAGAGTAGTCAGTATGTCGAGTGCACGCAAAAGCATGAGAATGAATACGGAACCTTTGTTGATATTTCTTCATTTACTGTTTCAAATGACATTACCATTAAAATTGAAATTATTTCAATCAATCCGAAAATTTGGGGCATAAAGAAAGTATGGGACAGTCTTGTTGATTTTTAATCTAAAAACTAGCGTCGGGGGCTGAAGGCATGACAGATAGTAAAAAAATATATAAAAATTTGGTGCTTACAATTGTCACAGCTCTCGTGCTGGTGGCTGCTACACTTGCATGGTTTTTACTTGCCAGTAATCAAGCGCAAACCAATCCACTGGAAGTTGACGCCTTGACAAATGACTATGTAATAAAATTCTATCAGGCAATTGATACTAACCATGACAATGTTATTGATGAACAGACAGAGCCTTATGAAGAAATTCCATTCGGTACTTCATTGGATATTTCAGATATGACACCGGGCAAAACTAACTATTATTTCATTGAATTAACATCTTATTATCCTAAGAATTTTACGCTCCTTCTCGACAGCATAACTACTGAAATCGAGGGAGAGCTTGTGTCGGCTGAGGATTTATACGAGATTATAAACATTTCGATAAGCTGTGAAACTCCCCAAGGGTTGACTATTACCCCCCGAAGCAGCGGCACCATGAAGGACTATATTTTGGATTATACGGGAACCTCTCAAATTCCGGAAGAAGGTACTCTCTGTGCAAAGCTTGCTCCTGAATTTTTTCTTAACAACGGGGAAACGGTTTCAATTTATTACCAGATAGGAATAGACGGTGAAGAAAAAAATTTGCATTTGACAGACGTTTTTCAAGGTGCTAAAGTTAATATCAATATTATTGGATTTAATGTTACAGATGTCGAATAGCAAATAAAGCTTGTAGGGGAATTTCTTTTGAAAAAGGGCGCCATAAAATCAGTTTTTTCCAAAATTCTTAATGTCGTATTTGTATTGTTTTTCCTAATCGGAGTAGCTGTTATTATTATTGCGGCAACATCGCGTGGCAGTGTTCCAAGCATTGCCGGAGTCAGCTTCTTGAGAGTATCAACCGGCAGTATGGCTCCGCACTATTCCATCGGAGATATAATATTAGTTAAAGATGTTGATGCACATTCTCTGGCTGTCGGCGATGTGATAAGCTTCTACTCCGAAGACCCTGATATTAAAGGCGTTGCGAACACACACAGGATAGCCGAAATCATAGTTGAAAAGGACGGTACCCGTTCCTTCATCACCAAGGGCGATGCAAACAGCGATAAAGATATTTACAGAGCTCATGAAGATAAGATAATAGGCAAGGCTGTGCGTAGGATTCCGGGATTAAACAGGGTTATCGACTTTTTTCAAAATGATACTAGATTCTTTATCTTCATATTAGTTCCCGTTATTGTTATTGCGGCATTCGAAGTCAGAAATTTTATGAGAATAGTCAATGAAAAGGATGAAGCCGTTAATGATAGAAAAGAGGGCAGTCAGCAGGGGAGCGATGAAAAAGCTGAAACGAAAGAGTGATTTAGTTTTTTGGCCGCTGAACATATTGCTTACGCTTCTTCTGGTTTTGATACTTTTACCTCAAATTTTTGGATGCCGATTATATTATGTTGCCACAAGGAGCATGGAAAGTACAATAATGCGAGGCAGCATAGTGATTCTTGAAAAAGTCGAGTTCGACGAAATAAAAGTCGGCGATATACTGACTTTTAATGCTAAAGAGAAAAGCAAGTCATTTACTCACAGAGTCGTTGAAATAAACAGCAGCTATCGTTATTTCATTACCAAGGGCGATGCCGGCACTGTAAATGACCCGCAGCCGACAGGATATGATTATGTAGTCGGTAGAGTAAAATTTGCCGTGCCGTATATCGGATTTTTGCCGATGCTTATTGATTCCACAACAGGCAAAATTGCTGTAGCTGCAGTATATATTGTCTGGATAGCGGCTGAAATTGAAATCATCAGAACAAAAAGAGGGAAAGCAGGGGTACAAGAATGAAAAAAAGAGTATTATGCATTGCGCTTTCATTATCATTGCTTGCCTGCCTGGTGGCAGTCAAGGGTACCTTTGCATGGATTTCATTTGAGGATGATACAAAATCTCATATGCTTGATATCGGCAGGCTTAAATATGACCTGATAGGCGAGCTTAATTCAAATTACCACAATGCTTCGGGCAAGGCTCTAATAGTCCCCGGAGATAATCTCATTGTTGTGCCCGTTGTGGAGGAGGAAGAAGAAAGCTCTACAAGTGGCGAAACTACACAGGCGCCCTCAGTGCGATATCAAAAAAGTCCGCTGATACTAAAGAATTACTCTACAATTGACACACAGGTTCGCTTGAAGATAGAGTATACATACTATAACTCGACAGTGCAGGAAATTCCCTCTGAAGCTATCTATCAAGGGGCAGCCTCAGAAAAGCTTGAGGTCATATTCGGGGATACTTTGAATTATACCTATGAGTCAACCGATGGTTATTGGTATATCTCAACTCAAAGCGATATTATTCCTGCAGTCGGCAGTGAAGAAGAAACCGGCACAACAACAGACGAAACAACTACCTCTGAGCAAAACGATTATGAAAATATTGTGCTTATTGAAAGCATTCATTATAAGGGTAGCGAGTACGATAAAACCTATGAGGGCAAAGAAGTCAGCGTAACAATAACCCTTCAGGCAAAACAGGCGTATTATGTCGATTGGGAAGATATAACTCAATTAAATCTGTAAAAATGCGGGTTTTTATTATGCGAAGAATTAAATTCAGCAATATCCTGTTCAATATATTTACATTGATAACAATAGCTTTAGCAACTTTTATTGTCGTTTTGCTGGCAACTCATACAAGGGCATTTTCTGTTTCGACAGGTAGCATGAATCCAACACTCAAAACCGGCGATATCATATTTGTCAAGCCTGTGGAATTCGATTCTGTGCAGAAGAAAGATATTGTCACTATTGAATATAACGACTCGAGCGGTTATTTTACCCACCGTGTTGTAAGAGTTGATAAAGAGAATGGCCTGATATATACAAAGGGCGACGCAAATGAAAAGCAGGACCCTATCCCGTCCTCTTCAAAAAAACTGGTCGGAAAAATGTGGTTTAGAATCCCGATTTTGGGTCAGTTGTCATTACATATAACAAAAAACACAATTCTTATCATCATTGCGTCTGTTGCTGCTGCGGCATTAGTCGGCAGTTTTACCGCGTTGACCATAAAAAAATCCAAAAAGCGAGGTGGCAGTTATGAAAAGTAAATCAAAAAGCATTCTGTCGATGACTATGGCGGTTCTTTTCACACTGTCTGTTTGTTATTTTGCATTGCTTACGCCGACTTCGGCATGGTTTTACAACTCAAACGAGCTTGAAAACACATTTGTATTTGGTGACCTTGACTTAGGTCTTGATTTGCCCGAAGACTATGTCGAATACGATTTGCTGAAAATAAGAGCCTCAACCTGTTTTGCCGATAAAGGTGAAATCCTATTTGACGATGCAGTTGCGGTTATTACAATACA
>JAAZFZ010000244.1 GCA_012511485.1 Clostridiales bacterium
ATAATCCAGTCTGCCTGCTATATTCAATGGGGTTTCGTTGCGGCCTTTGCGGGGGAACAAGATGCTTAACGGCATTGATGCACGGCGATTTTGTTTTGGCAATTAAAAATAATTTTTTTATTGTTGTTCTATTAGCCGGCTGCCTTGTGCTGCTTATACTGGCTCATATTTGCCTTCTGCGCAATAGCCGTAGAATCAGCACTCTTTTGAAAAGAGTATGCTCGGTTAAAGGGCTTACTGTTGTGATGATATGCTGGCTGGCTTTTATGATAATAAGAAATGTTATAATTGTCGCTCAATTGCTCATGGGTTAGTTTCTTCCTTAGAGATGGAAGTTTATTAATATTGAAAAGGAGATTTGTTATGGAAGACAATCGGGAAACATTTGGGAGTGACCAGCAGCCTCAAGATACACCTCAGCAACCTCAAGATGTACCTCAGCAGCCTCAAGATATACCTCAGCAGCCTCAAGATGTACCTCAGCAGCCTCAATATGCACCTCAGCAGCCTCAATATGCACCTCAGCAGCCTTATAATCCTCAGCCGAGCTATCCCATGCCCCCCCAACCTGCAGCTGTCCCCGGCAAGGGGCTAGGCATTGCGGGCATGGTTTTGGGCATTATCGGGCTTGTGTTTTTCTGCCTATCTTATATCGGCTTTCCCTGCTCGGTTGTCGGGCTTATTCTCAGCGGCGTTAGCTTTTCAAAAGCGAAAAAAGCCGGTGTAAAGAACGGAATGGCAACGGCCGGCATTGTTCTGAGCATTATTGCTCTTGGTATTGATGTGCTAGGTGTTACTGCTCTGGCAGGCTTAGTCGGAACTATGATGGGTTCTTTGTAAAAGTGATTTGAGGATGGGCAAAAGAGATGATTCTCATAATTTTCTCTTTTGCCCTTTTATTAATCTAAGGGAGAAAAGATATGAACAACAATGATGATTTTTGGGGTAAGTGGGATGAAAACTTTCCGAATACAAATCGGGATAATCCGCCAAATCCCAATCAACATAATGCTCCTAAGCCCTCACCGCCGTCTTTTGACAGTACACCTTTTCGCAGACCCGTTGACTCACAAATGCATAACGGTTACACGCCACCTTCCCAGTTCGGGTCACCGCCTCAAAACAGCTTTAATCCCAATCAGAACTATTACGGCAATCAGCCGCCCGCTTATTATCAAGACACTTATCAGCCATACCCTAATAAGGAAATCCCTGGCAATGGGATGGGCATTGCGGGCATGGTGCTGGGAATATGCGGTCTGGTATTTTCGTGCATTTGGTTTATCGGATTAGTATGTGCAGTTGTCGGGCTTGTTTTAAGCTGTGTCAGCTATTCAAAGGGCAAAAGAGTTTTTTATAAAAGCAATAAGGCTATAAGCGGAATAGTGATGTGTGTAATCGCTCTGTTTTTGAGCGTATTGGCATTGTTCTTTTATGCAAATGCTTTTAACGAGTTATATCATGAAATGATGCGGGAATTTCAGTATACCGCTTAACGGAATTCAAAAGCTACGGTGGCCGCTTCAGCCGCCGTTTTTTTATTCTTTTCTTAGCAGTCAGGAGTTGATTAGAATTACAAATAGCGCACAAACAAAAAATGATGGAAAAAGACTGGTTATTATTAAAGAAAGATGCTCCGAAACGCACATCTGCAGGTCTGTCAAGGCTTGCCCTGCCGGTGCCCTGTCACAAAACGGGTATTTGGCTCCCGAAGCGGACTATAAAAACTGCATAGCCTGCGGAAAATGCGTCAAGCTATGCCCAAAGAAGGTTTTTGTTCTTAAATAGGAGTGTTGTTTACAGGGGTTTTCTGATATAATAGACATTAATAAAAATTTATTTGGGGAGGGAAGCTGATGTTACCCGCTGAATACAGAGAGCTGTTTAACCGAAATTTTTCATTCTGGGAGCATTTGACCGAAAAGCAGAAGGATACCTTGTGCGCTAATACAACCGTTGCAAGCTACAATAAAGGTGCTACCTTGCAAAGCGGCAGCCGGGGATGCCTGGGATTGACACTTGTCAAAAGCGGGCAGCTTCGCATATATATGCTTTCGGAGGATGGTCGGGAAATTACACTCTACCGGCTTTATCAAGGCGATACATGCATATTATCCGCCTCCTGCGTGTTAGAGGCAATTACCTTTGATGTGTTTATCGATGCGGAGTCGGACTGTGAGCTGCTGTTGATAAACTCGACCGTTTTTAATAAGCTGACTGAAGAAAACATATATGTTGAAGCATTCGGGTATAAGCTTGCCACAGAGCGGTTTTCGGATGTTATGTGGGCAATGCAGCAGATACTTTTTATGAGCTTTGATAAGCGGCTGGCAATCTTCCTTGTTGACGAGCTTTCTAAAACAGGCTCGCAGGACATAAATTTCACCCATGAGCAGATTGCAAAATATATGGGCAGCGCAAGGGAGGTCGTTACAAGGATGCTCAAACACTTTGTCAATGAGGGTATTGTCGAGCTATACAGAGGCGGGATAAGGGTTACGGATAAAAAGAAACTGAAAAGCCTCATCTGAATCGAAAACAGGCGGACATCGGATATATCTACCGATGCCCGCCCTTATTATATATTAAATAAAAAGCGACATATCTGATTCCTCGGCATTAGCGAGCATTGTCGCAGCACCGGAAAGGGTTACACCTTCAATCAGCTCTTCTTTCTTAATTCCCATTACATCCATGCTCATTGAGCAAGCAATTAATTCGACCCCGTTTGCCTGAGCGGTTTTTATTAAATCCTCAAGGCTGTCAACATTCTTTGATTTCATGACTCCCCTTATCATTTTTGCGCCCATGCCGCCCATATTCATTTTGGACAGAGTGAGCTTCTTAGTCCCTCTGGGCATCATCATTCCGAACATTCTTGATATGAACGGCTTTTTGAGCTTGACCTTTTCGGGGCGGCGCAGAATACTGAGTCCCCAGAAGGTAAAGAACATACTCACCTTCCTGCCCATTGCCGCTGCGGCATTGGCAATAATTAATGCGGCAATCGCTTTGTCAAGGTCGCCTGAAAACACAATAATGTTCTTATTTTTTGCGGCTCCTGTGAAACATTCCCCAGTCTGCGGCCGACCTTTTTGGATTTTTGCTACACCTATCCCCTTGCTGCTCTCCAGTCCTAAAAATTTGTTGCCGGTTCTGCGGCAAAAGCCCTCAATATCACTTGCAAATGCAGGGTCGGTAGTCTTTATTTCTATGACATCTCCGTCATTAGCTTCCTTTAAAGCATTTGAGAGCTTGACAATCGGGCCTGGGCATTGCAGACCACAGGCATCGAGGTGAACGGTTTTGTATTCCTTCGATTTCTCTGTGCTTTCGGGGAGCTGTGTTTCGGGGTTAAGCCCGTATGAATCCGCCGCCTGTGCGTGAGCACCGAAAATGGATTTATAGAGCCTGTATCCTCCGCTGAGGTTATAAGCGTCATATCCGTTTTGAGTGAGAATCCTTGCGGCGACATAGCCTCTTAGCCCAACCTGGCAGGTGACATATACCGGCTTGCTCTTATCAAGCTCACTCAGGCGCCCCCTGAGAGAATCCAGCGGGATGTTGATAAACCCTTCAATATGTCCGTTTTTATATTCCATCTGCGTGCGTGTATCGAGCAGAGTAACACTCGAGTCACGAGGCAAATCCTTAACATCATGCCAGTGAAAATTTTTGACCTTGCCTGTAAGAAGATTTTCAATCACAAAGCCCGCCATATTAACGGGGTCCTTTGCGGAGCCATAGGGAGGAGCGTAGCAAAGCTCGAGCTTTGTCAAATCATACGCTGTCATGCCCGCCCTTATGGCAACCGCAAACAAGTCGCAGCGTTTATCCACCCCTTCATATCCCACAACCTGAGCACCGAGAATCCGCCCGCTGACATTTTCAAATATTACTTTAATTGACATATTGACGGAGCCGGGATAATAGCTGGCGTGGTTTGTGGAATAAGTGAAGGACTTATCATAATTAAGACCCAGCTTTTTCGCCGTTTTTTCGTTTATTCCTGTTGATGCAACGGTTAAGTCAAACACCTTCAATATTGACGAGCCCTGTGTGCCGGAATAAGTGCTTTCTATCCCGCAGATGTTATCCGCCGCTATTCTGCCCTGCTTGTTTGCAGGACCTGCCAGCGGAACATATCCCTTGTTCCCTGTAACAAAGTCTGTTATCTCCACTGCATCGCCGACAGCATAAATATCTTTATCGCTTGTCAGCATATGCCCGTCAACAATTATCGCACCTCTCTCATTAACTGCAAGGCCGGCTTGTTTTGCTATCTTGCTTTCGGGGCGGACTCCGGTAGCCATAATCAGCATATCTGACTGCGTTTCACCGCTGTTTAGTGCAATTTTCAGTGACGAACCGTTATCAATAATTGAACGCACGGCGTTGCCTAGCATGAGCCTGACACCCTTGCTTTCAATATGCCTGTGGACATCCCCTGCCATATCATAATCAATGGGAGCTATTACCTGATTATCCATTTCAATGAGTGTGACACTGCGCCCGGCTCTGTGAAGATTCTCCGCCATTTCAATGCCTATGAAACCGCCGCCGACAATTGCCGCACTGCGAGGCTTGTTTTTTTCAATATGCTCTTTGATTTTTATAGTA
>JAAZFZ010000245.1 GCA_012511485.1 Clostridiales bacterium
CGGAAGAAATGCCATATGTTGTAAATGTCGAAAGAGCGACCTTGCAGAACAACTTCTACCGCAGGGTTGTTTGGACCGGTGACCATTTGCAATTGACCCTTATGAGTATCAAGGTTGGTGGAGATATCGGCCTTGAGGTGCACCCTGAGCTTGACCAGTTTTTGCGTATTGAATTAGGTCAGGGAATTGTCTTTATGGGAGAGCGGGAAAATAACCTTGAATTCCAGCAGAGAGTATCGGAAAACTTTGCAATAATCATACCTGCAGGAACCTGGCACAACATAGTTAATACCGGTGATGTACCGCTCAAGCTCTATTCGATATATGCACCGCCTCAGCACCGTCCGGGCACTATTCATGCAACAAAGGAGGACGCAGAGGAGGACCATTGACAGGCAATCATCAATCAGTAATGTGAAAACGCTGCGGAGGCTTTCCTCTGCAGCTTTTTTCGGATATTGGGCTTTGGTGTTGTCACACGACCTCAATTGTATTAACTCTTTTGCCGTCGGTGTAAACATGTGTCGCACAGGATATGCAAGGGTCAAAGGAGCGGATTATCCGGCCGATTTCTACAGGCTCATTGATGTTTCGGACGGGTGCGCCGATTAAGGCTTTATCCGCTGTTCCTTTTATATTTCCTGCTTGAATGGAAAGGTTCCATGCAGAGGGAGTTATAACCTGATAAAATGAAATCAGGCTGTTTTCAATGCCTATCCAGTGCCCCAAAGCGCCCCTTGTGGTGTCTATCAAGCCACTGCCGAACGAGTTTTCGGGTACTGTATATACCTGCTGAACAGAAACATCGGGAATAAGATTTTCCAACAGTGTATTCATGATGGAAACGATTTTTGCGGCTTCAAGCACTCTGGCAATCGTTCTGTCCATTGCAGAAATGCCGTTTGTGTATTCTCCACTGAGCCATTGCCTTGCCAGCGGCCCGACCTCAAAGGGTATATTGTTATATCTCGGAGCTTTTACAAAGGAATATGCATTTGGCTTATTTATGTCAGGTTGACCGTCCTTATCATACCATGCGTATTCGTCGCCCTGCGATATAAGCAGGGGGTTAAAGGCGGTAACTGTATTATTGTAATAAACAAGAGGGTTAACATAAAGAGTTCCAAGCTCCGTATAATTACTAAAGCACCCATAGCTTAATAAATTGCCGTAGCCTGCACCGATATGATAATACTCCGGATAGTATTCACCGATTATATATACATCTGGAATCATTTTTTCATGGATAAATGAACCGATTCTGCTGAGAATGGATTTAATTGCAATAACTTTATCGGCCGTCGCCTGAGTTGTGATGCCTCCAATAAACACTCCATGGTTGTGAGGTGCTTTTCCGCCTAAGATAGCGAGCATCTCATGAGCTTCCCGGCTTTTATCAAGGGATTCAAAATAGTCGTTGACGATTTTGTCATTGATACTTTTAGGCAACCTGAAATCCATTTGATTGGTTTTATACAGGGGATAGTTTTCAGGGAGCTTTATAAAGTCCGGAAGAGTATATTGAAAAAAGTGCCTCAGATGGTTTTGCAGGTATTCGCAGGCGTGAAGAATATCCCTAAGATACCTGCCCTGTTCCGAGGGGACGATTCCCATTGCACTCTCAAGAGCAATTGAAGATGCAAGCGAATGTGCGGTTGAGCAGATGCCGCATATGCGTTGCGTAAAATAGACGGCATCAAAAGGGTTTCTGCCAATGAGCATTTTTTCAAAGCCCCGAAACATCAGCCCTTTTGTTCTGGCATCGGATATAAGGTTATTCTCAACATCTGCCTCAATTTCCATAAAACCGCTTATGCGTGTGAAGGGGTTAATAATTATTCTTTCAGGCATCGTCAACCCCCTGTGTAGTATTGTAGCTGACAAACGGCTCCATTGCATCGGGGAATCCGAACTGCGCACAGCCTATGCACGGCGAGTCATCCCCTACCGGCCAGTTGACATGACCGTTCCACTCCCTTATCGGGCAGTCAATGCTTGTTATTGGCCCACGGCAGCCCAGATTGAACATACAGGTCTTTTCACCCAGCTTCTGTGCAAAAATCCCCAGGTCAAAATATGACCTTCTCGGGCATCTGTCATGAATGGTTGTGCTGTAAAACATCAGGGGGCGGTCTCTATCGTCAAGCGGCGGCTCACCGTAAAGCAATATGTAGGCAAGTGTGCCCGTAAACCAGTCAGGATTGCAGGGGCAGCCGGGGAGCTTTATTACCTTTCTATTAAGAACGCTCTGTATGCCGACACATTCGGCAGGATTAGGTCTAGCGGCAGATACCACGCCGTGAGTGGCACATGCCCCTAAGGCAATGACATGGGCTGCATTTTCGCCTAATGCTTGTGCAGCTTCAAGACCAGTGACCACTTGGCCGTTCCTTCTGCCGACAATTTGATAGGCCCCGTTGTCTTTTAAAGAAACAGCCCCCTCTGCGGCAAGAATAAAGTCGCTGCCGATTACACTGAACAATTGCTCCGCAGCGAAGCTGCCTTCAGCAGAGGAAAGACTGTTGC
>JAAZFZ010000246.1 GCA_012511485.1 Clostridiales bacterium
CAAATTGCAAAGGATTTTGACATTCAGGTTGATAAAAGAAAAATAACCGTTGAAGAAATAAAACAATACGGCACTTTCAGCGTAGAGGTTAAAGTTTATCAGGGGATTTCAGCGAATCTATATGTTCTTGTCGGGGAATAATCACACCATCGGGGGAATTTTAATTGGATAATTTAAATAATTATCAGGATTTTGATAATGTAAATATGCCGTTCAGCCTTGATGCGGAGCAAGCTGTACTCGGCTCTGTTCTGATTGACCCGTTGTGCATGTCACAGGTGCAGTTATATCTGCGCCCTGAGCACTTTTATCTTCCCCAGCACAGGTCAATTTTCGGAGCTATGGTCAGCATTGAGTCAGTCGGGGGCAGAATAGACCCGCTTCTGGTGCTGGATCATCTGAAGAAAGAAAATGTATATGATGATGCCGGAGGGAGAAATTATTTATTCCAGCTCGCTCAAATTGTGCCTTCAACGGCAAATGTTGAAGCTTATGCAAAAATAGTTCGTGAAAAATACTACATTCGAACCTTAATTAATGTTTCTAAAAATATAATAACAAGTGCCGCTCAGGAGGAGGAGAGTGCCGACAACCTTCTTGATTCCGCAGAGCAGAAAATATATGACATCCGGCAAGGTAAAACGACCACGGGGCCTTCAAAAATTAGCGATATTATCATTAATGATGTTTATGACCGTTTACATAAGCTGAGTTCACCGGATAAAGAGCTTTATAAAGGCTACCCAACAGGGTATTCGGATTTGGATTCAGTCATAACAGGGCTTAATAAATCGGATTTCATCCTCATTGGTGCAAGGCCGGCAATGGGAAAGACAAGCTTTGCCTTGAACATTGCCAGAAATGTATCTCTGCTGGGCAAACGGAAGGTTCTGTTTTTCTCATTGGAGATGACAAAGGAACAGCTTGCCCAGCGTGTGCTTTCAACAGAGGCTCGTGTTCAGGGTAATAAAATGAGGACAGGCGATTTTGAGCCAGACGACTGGACAAGATTAGGTCTTGCTACTGCAGTTCTAAACGATTGTGAACTGTATTTTGACGATTCTTCAGATATTTCCGTGTCTGAAATGAAGGCAAGAACAAGACGACTCAAAAATGTTGACTGTGTATTTATAGATTATCTCGGGCTGATAAAATCAGGGTCAAGAAAAGAGAACAGAGTCCAGGAGGTCACTGGTATTACAAAGGATCTCAAGAATATGGCTAAGGATTTGAATATACCTGTTATCTGTTGCGCTCAGCTCTCCAGAAGCACCGAGGGCAGAGGAAAAGCTCATAGGCCACAGCTTGCGGATTTGCGCGAATCGGGCTCGATTGAGCAGGATGCAGATATTGTATTAATGCTATACAGGGCAGAATACTATAAGGGTGAAACTGAAAAAAGTGATGATGAACAGGACCAAGATAGTTCCGCAAACAAAGTCGAAGTTATTGTTGCAAAAAACAGGCACGGTCCTACTAAAACAGTTGAGCTGATATGGGATTCCGACCACACTCTGTTCGTCAGTATGGAGAGAGTTAGAAATGATATGTAAAGTGATTTCCACAATCGATAAATATAAGATGCTGGAAAATTGCTCTTGTGTTATTGTGGCTGTTTCGGGAGGAGCAGATTCTGTTGCGCTCCTCTCGATTTTGAATTGCTTAAAATCAAGGTATGGTATCAGAGTGATTGCCGCCCATGTCAACCACTGCCTTCGCGGCGAAGAGTCTGACAGGGATGAAAGCTTTGTCAGGGATTTTTGCAATAAGAATTCTATTGAGCTTCATGTTCTCAGAAAAGATATAAAAAAACTGGCAAAACAAACAGGTTTAGGGCTTGAGGAGTGCGGCAGAAATATCAGATATGAGTTTTTCAATTCCATTTCTTACGGAGCCCTAGTCGCAACTGCACACACTTTAAATGACAGGGTTGAAACAATGCTTTTCAATCTTTCTAGAGGCAGCACGCTCAGAGGGCTGTGCAGTATTCCTGCAGTCAGAGGAAATATTATCAGACCTTTAATTGATTGCTCAAGGGAAGAAATTGAAGAATACTGCTCAAATAATAAGATTCAATATGTAACTGATAGCACAAACACCAATACTGAGTTTGCAAGAAACAGAATCCGCCATAATGTAGTATCAGAACTTAAAAAAATCAATCCCGCCCTTGAAGCAGCTGTTTTAAGATGCATCACGAGCATATCAGAAGATGAGGATTTTTTGAGCATAACGGCAGAAAAACTGGTCACAGATTCTCAAAGAAATGATACATTTAATATTAATTCGATTAAAAATGCACATCCTTCTATAAGAAAAAGGGCAATTGCACAAATAATAAAGGACAAAACAGGTAAGGTTTCTCCAAAATATCAAGTTGAACATGTTGAAAGTCTTCTTTTTACAGGCGGAAAAACGCAGGTAATTACGGGAGCATATTTAGAGGTCAAAGGGGATACTCTTTCGTTTCCGAAAGATGAAAATAAAGGTGAAAAATGGTGCTTAAATGTAACGGGTGAATTGCTTGAATTTCCATACGGAACTGCCCGATTCAAAGTTGTTAATAAAAAAGATTTAGAGTATACAAAAAAAATTAACAAAGATATATTGGATAATTGCTTCGATTATGATAGAATAAATGGAAAATTGCATTTTAGAAGCCGAATAGAGGGCGATAAAGTGAAACTCAGTGGGAGGGGCTACACAAAGTCGTTGCGAAAGCTTTTCAATGAATATCATGTTCCCGTTTATGAGCGAAATAAGATTGCGATACTCGCCGATGACAGCGGAATACTATGGATTGAAGGCTTCGGCAGTGCGGAGAGATGCAGGGTGTACGATAGCACAAAAAAAGTAATGATTGTAGATATTGGGAGGATATTGGATGCACAACGATGTTAAAGAGATATTGGTTAATGAAGAAGAGATAAAGCAGATAGTTGCCAGACTGGGCAGCCAGATTACCGAGGATTATAAGGATAAGAACCTTTTATTGTTGAGCATACTCAAAGGCTCAGTGGTGTTCATGGCCGACCTTATCAGGGCAATTAAGATTCCATGCCGGCTTGATTTTATGGCAGTTTCAAGCTACGGCAACAACATCAAATCCAGCGGCGTTGTCAAAATAGTAAAGGATCTTGATATTGCGCTGGAGGGCTATGATTTGCTTATAGTTGAGGATATTCTTGACAGCGGCAAAACCCTGTCCTATCTGAGCGAGATTCTCCTCAAGCGCAACCCGAAAAGCCTGAAAATCTGCACTTTTCTGGATAAACCTGAACGCCGTGAGGCAAACATATGCGCAGATTATACAGGCAAAGCTGTACCCGATAAATTTGTTGTAGGCTACGGGCTTGATTATGACGAAAGATATCGCAATCTTCCTTATATCGGTGTTTTAAAGCCGGAGGTTTACGAAAAATAAAATACACAGTATTATACCTTCTATTA
>JAAZFZ010000247.1 GCA_012511485.1 Clostridiales bacterium
AGTATGTTATTATTTTAAAAAGCTTTATATGGGGTGTTTATGTTGTCAGAAAGATTGCTGTTTTCAACGACTTATCAGGGCTTGGAAAATGCTCGCTAACCGCTGCCATACCGATAATTTCAGCGCTGGGTATTCATGCCTGTCCCATTCCGACGGCTGTATTAAGCAACCAGACAGGCTATGAGAGCTATTTTATCAAGGATTGCACAGATTGCATTGATAATTTTACAAGGGAATGGCAGAAGCTCAACATCAGCTTTGACGGAATTTTGACAGGCTTTCTTGTAAACTCTGGCCAGGTAGAAAAGATTCTCCGCTTCCTTAAAGCATTCAGAAATGAGAATACTATACTTGTTGTTGACCCTGTTATGGCAGATAACGGCGAAACATATGACATTTTCACAGATGAGCTTCGTGATAGAATCTGTGAGCTTATCCCAATGGCAGATGTGATTACTCCAAACCTTACTGAATGTTGTATTCTGTCGGGCTCCGACTATGGCAGCCTTAATCGCACTGCAGATGATGGAGATATGTTTGCAGCAGTTTTTGAAATCTGCAGAAATCTCATCGAAAAAGGCGTGAAAAATGTTATAGTTACGGGAGTTCGCAGGGGGGAAAGCATTTGCAACTGTATTTGCTCCAAAAAGAAAAGGGCATTGTCTAAAACCCGCATGTTTGAAGGCAGCTTTTCCGGAACGGGAGATATCTTTGCTTGCGTTGTTTGCGGTTATCTTGTCAAGGGGTTAGATATTCAATCAGCAGTTGATAAGGCCGCCGATTTTATCAGCGCCTCAATAGAGGACACAATAAAGGATAAGATTTCGCCGAATGACGGCATTAATTTTGAAAAACATCTCAGAATGCTGGTGAATGACTGATGAAAAGAAAAACTATGCTCAATCTGATAATTACTGCTCTGTTTTCAGCAATGATAACAGTTTTGACAGCTTATGTCTGCCATATTCCCTGGGGCGGGAGCGGAGGCTATATTCATTTCGGCGACGGTTTTATATACCTTGCGGCGTGCCTGTTGCCAACTCCCTATGCTATTGCGGCAGGTGCTATCGGTGCAGGGCTTGCGGACCTGCTGACAGCACCGCTTTGGTTCATCCCGACGGTAATAATTAAATCCCTGATTACTATACCCTTTACTGCAAAGCAGAATAGAATTATTACAGCTAGGAATATTATTGCCGTTTTTATCGCTGTTGCTATTACGGTTACGGGCTACTATTTGGCTGAGGTGTTTTTGATGAACTTTAACTGGACAGCACCCCTTGTTGCGATACCGGGCAATTTGATTCAGGCGGCAGGAAGTGCAGCAATATTTATCGCATTAGGCTTTGCACTGGACAAAGCTGACTTTAAGAAAAAGATTTTTAGGAGAAACTGAAACAATGGCTGATATTATTTACACTTACGGTGACAAGGTATACATGAACATTACAAACAGATGCCCGTGCAGATGTTCCTTCTGCATTCGTTCAAACGGTGAGGGGCTCGGTTCTGCCGAAACCCTGTGGCATGAAAGGGAGCCCTCGGCGGAGGAAATAATAGCTGCTATAGACGGCTTTGACTTGAGCGGTTTTCAGGAGATTGCCTTCTGCGGCTACGGCGAACCCCTGTGTGCTCTTGATAACCTTGTCAAGGCAGGCAATTATATAAAATCAAAGTACGACATCCAAATTCGAATCAACACAAACGGACTTGGAGATTTAATTAACAACAAAAGCTGCGCCAAAATAATCGGAGGATTTACAGACACTGTTTCAATAAGCCTTAATGCTCCAAACCCGCAGAGGTATGTTGAGCTTTCAAGACCTTCCTTCGGTGAAAAGTCATTTGATGCAATTATTGAGTTTGCCAAGGAATGCAAAAAGTTTATAAGAACAGTTAGATTTTCACTCGTAAATGTGATATCCGAGCAGGAGATAGAGGAATGCAGAAAACTCGCGCGGGATTTAGATATTCCGCTGAGGGTCAGAGAATATACAAAATAAACATACATCGCAAGGAATGTCTTGCATCATATAGTGATGCTAATTTCACAATTATGCAACCATCTGAGAGCTGCACAGTTCGATTAATAGTGCGGCTCTTATTGTTTTTATATGCCTTTTCGCTGAAAAACCACTGGCAAGCTTTGATTCCCGGCATATTATATTACAAGAGAAGCCTATCGGCTGCCTCAATAAACAAAAAGGAGTGTTCAGTGAGCTAATGAATAATATGGATAATGACTATTATTCAATGACAAAGCCTTATGGTTTTCATGATATGCATGGCGGTCACCGTATGGATGGGTTTACCTCTGCATTACCTGCAAATCCTGTTGTTGCAATGGCATATGTTCCGTTTCAAACAGACACCACCATCTATGATGACATGAGAGCCCTAAAGGCAGGAACATTGTTCCCGGTTCTTGACAAGCCATTCCTGGCTGCGGAGAGGTGTTACAAATGAAAGACAGAGAAGCGATGCTGAAAAGACTTTCAGCCGCACAATTTGCACTTTTTGA
>JAAZFZ010000248.1 GCA_012511485.1 Clostridiales bacterium
ATTATATCATATGCAGGTAAATTTTGTCAATAAATTTTTAAAAATAATTATTTTAATTTTCTGGTTTAGAATTCTTAATAATTATTTTTTGTATTGCGGTCTTGCAACAAGATCATCTTTTTTAAGTCCCGCAACGCCTTTCATTCTATAGCCTATGTTTTTTCTTCTTCTTGTTATTGTTCCAAAAAGCCTTGCGACCCAGAAAGTCGGAAGTAAAACCGGGGCTTTTTCTAGAGCAGGGTAGTTTACTGACATATACTTTATGCCCGGAAAGGCGGTTGACACAAAATACCTGAGCTTTCTGATAAGGAGGAATTTCGAATCACCGTAATGGGCAATGAACCTGTTGGAAATCTCGTTCTCGCTCTTTCCGTAGGTTCCGTTTGATATTATATACTCCTCCATTTTTTCAAAGCCCCTTGCCGGTTTTTCACCGCCGAACCACAGCTTTGATATTGCAGAGATATCGTTTGCGAAGTTGAGAAGTTCCAGTTTTTTTAGAGCCTCGCTTATTTTGAACCAGTCCAATAATTTTTCATATGCACATAGGTAGATATAAATGTCAAGAATTGAGCGAATTCCGGTTCCTGTGCCGTAGAAATGCTTTGCGGTATGGGCAATCAGAAAAATATAAAAATCCTCCTTGCTCAGACAATACCTGAACTCATGGCCTTTTATCAGACTCGCCCTATCAAAGCCGTTGCCGAAATAGCTGTTAACAATTTCAAATGAGGCATCCATCATTTGTTTATGTATTTCCACATTCATAACGGGGCGTTTATAATATGTATCATGCAGTGAACAGTCAAGCCGATGCTCGTAGCCTAAGGAAAGCAGGATATCACGAACTGCCGGTGCGTTGCTTTTCTCAATCAAAATATCAATATCCGCCATTGTTCTCATGTCAACACGAGGATATAATTCCTTCATTATACTGCCCTTGAGGAATATAAATCTGATGCTGTGCTCCTCGAGCCTTTGTGCAATCTGCTCCTTTTCAAGCTCCTGATGAGCCTCCCTGCTGACTGCTTTGTTCCGGGCCTCCCTGAAGCCTGCCATAACACTTTGCTCAATTGCAAAGTCCGCCTGATTCAAAGGGTAGTAAACAATATTTGCAACGCTGTGCTTATTTGCAAGCTCTAAAAGCTCTCCCCAATTGCTGAAATTGCCGGGGGAAGGAGCTTTTTCACCATGAACCGCTGCTGCTATAAGGGCAATTAAGTAAATCGCGCTTTCAAAGCTTTTCTTGTTCACGGTAAATCACCCTCCTTGATAATTAGGAAAATATTATACCACTAGCGGAATTAATTTGCAATTGATTTTGTAGAATTTGGTGACTAAAGCTGTGATTCAGACAATAATTTCATTTCTCTTATTTGTTGAAAGCTTTTGATAATAAATTTGTAATTCTTATTTTATAAAACTGAATGCCGGTGGTTGAATTCTATATTTATTTTTTATTCTCGCCAACTGTTATTTCAAGCCTCCCGCCCTTCATCATTTCCCTGACGGAAAGCGAAAGGTCGGAGAGCCTTGCTCCGTTGAAATATGCCTCCTGAATGTATATACCCCTGCCCTTCTTTTCAATGCAAAAATCCTTGCCGCTTGAAAGGTGCATAACAACTCTGTTAAAGCACGGCAGGCCGATAATCATTAAATCCTTGCCGCTGACAGGAAAGATGCCGACGCAATTCCAGACATAGCAGGAGGATAGCCCGCCTGAGTCGTTGTTCCCGGGGATTCCTCCCCTGCCCTTGGTGAACGAATATTTGTGCATCGAATCAATTATTTCGCTGATTCTGTCGTGCCGCTCGACATAGTGATATGTATATGGGGTTTCCATATCCGTTTCATTGTTGAAGCCCTCAAATCGTGCTGATTTTATTTCGGGCTGCGTGAAGCCGAAAAACCTGTCAAGCAGCTTCACAAAACTCTCTTTGCCGCCGCAAAAAGCTATCCTTTTTTCCATATCGTGCATGGGGCGGAAGGAGTAGTTCCACAGGTTGCCCTCATAATAATCATAGTTTGCCTTAAGCAGACCTGTTTTGCAGTCAAAAACATTTGTACGGCTATTATAAAGCTTTTCAAGCTCCTGCGCCGTATCCTCCCTGCCTAGCTCATGTGCAATAAGCGCTATGCTCTTGCAGGCCTCTGAGATATCCATAACCTTTGTTGTTTTTTCAAGTGTTCCGAATTTGAGGAAGTTTTCATAGTATTCATAGTTGAAATCCTTCATCACAATGTCGAGAACCTGCCCGTAGTCAACATTCGGCACATTTCTCAGATAGGCATCGGTAATAATATGCTCCGAGAGCATACATGCCTGCTTTGATTCTATGGAAAAATTGTTTGTCAGAACAAAATTATTCGGCAGATATCCAAGTGAATTGCACAGTTTTATAAATGTATTAATAATTTTGGAGGATATATTCGGGTAGAGTGAAAATACCAGAGGCAACTGTGTTTTATAGATATCCCAAAGGGTGCAGAAATCAACACAGAAGTCACCGTCTGAGCTGTCAATAAAGCTCTCGCCCGACCAATCGCAGGGCTTTATAAGAGAGTGGTACAGGTTTGAATAGAATATTTCATAATCATCCTGATTTTCACTTGCAATTTCAATTTTTGAGAGTGCCTCGTTCCACTTTGAATAAGCCTGACTCCTGATTTCCTCAAAGCTCCTCTTTTCGTTGAGAACAAAGTCTTGAGCCATCTGGACACTTTTTGTGCTGACAGAAAGCCTGATTTCCGCCTCCCTGCCCTCAATTTCAAAAACACACCCGAAGCTCTCCCGGCACTTATTAATCGCCTTTCTTTTTTCGATTATTTCACAGTTTTTTTGCCATAAAGCCGATGCCTTCGCTCCCCTGCACTCTACAAAGAAATAAAGGCATACTCCCTGCATTATTACGCTGGCACAAGCCCTTGTTTCCGATATTATTTCAAGCTCCGAGTGCTCAGAATATGCTTTAAGCGGTTCATACAGACCGTCATTTGAAAAATCAACGGCAATTCTGCCGGAGTCGTCTGCAAAGCTATATCTGTGAACGGCACATTTTTCAGCCATGGTGAGTTCACATTTGGTTTTTTCCGGTTCAATCGTGGCAGAATAATATCCGGGTGTTCCGGATTCGGTGGAAATATCCTTTAGTGCATCCTTTTCGTTGAGTTTCCCGAAAAACGGAGTTGTTACCGCATAATTATAGTAAAGGCCGAGTGCGCCTATCCCGCTCTGGTTGAGATGGGAGAAGCCCTTGAGTTTTATAGTATCGCTGAATTTCTTAATCGGCTCACCGCAGTTCATCAAGTGCCTCCCGTAGCCTGAGGAGTAGCCTGAGCTGTAGGGGCAACAGGACATTTTACCGAAAGGGAGTACAACACCGGGATGGGTATTGCCGCAAAGTGCCTTTATAAAATGCCATGATGCCGCCACGCCCTGTGGCTTTGGCAGGTCAATTTCACCGCTGCCCTGAAAAA
>JAAZFZ010000249.1 GCA_012511485.1 Clostridiales bacterium
ATTTTATACGGAGCGAGATATAAATCCTCACCCCTTAAAACTACTGGCCAAAGTGAATAGGTGTTTTCTACCGAGCTGGAACGAAATTGAAAATCTCTTACCATCCTTCTTGTGAAACGGAGATTTCTTTTATTTAGGATGATTTTCTGAATATTTCCGTAAATTCGGGAAGAAACGCTGATATATATTTTCAAAGCCCTGCCTTCGGGCAGATTCTCTGTAATCAGCGGGTTGAGAGCATGAAGCCCCTCAACTATTATCACATCATCCTTTTCCAGCTCGATATACCCTTTTTTATCGGACCTTCTGCCTGTGCTGAAGTCAAAAACGGGAAGCTCACTCTCACCTGTTTCAATAATCCTGTTTAGTGTTGAGCTGATTAAGTCAATGTCGAGCGCATAAACAGATTCAAGGTCATGCGAGCCGTCCTCAAGAATAGCTGTATCCTCTTTGTTTTTATAAAAATCATCAAGAGAAATTGTGAATGCATTCACGCCTTTTTCAAAAAGCGCCTGTGCAATCTTCTTTGCAGTTGTGGTTTTGCCTGATGCACTGGGACCAGAGAGCATTATTGCAGTGTGCCCGTGAGAGTTGGTTACCTTTTCAGCAATAGATGCAATAATATTTCTGAATCTGTTCTCGCTCCTTGTGATTAATCCTTCTGGGTCTTTTTTTGCATAAAAATTTATATAGTCCAAATAGTTGTTTATTTCTGCCATTGAATTCCTCCACTTAGACAAAATTCCCTATTATTTGTATGAATAATAGAATGAAGTTATGCGTTTTTTTCTATCCATAAGCTCATCAAACCGGCTTATGTATTCATAAGGGTATTTAAAATTAAAGATTCTTTCGATATATTGACCGCTTGGTTGTTTGAGCTTGGTTACAGCCCCTGCGCCTGCAGCAAGAACGGTATGGCACTCCTCCATCATGAAAACATTATATAAACATTCATAGCCTTGCTTGCACCAGCCAACATTTTCTAGGTTCCCCAGAGAACGGCTCTGGCGATACATATAGTATGGTGAATATCCTTTTTCTAAGAGCTTGTTCTGGGCAATATCAAGCATTTCAGAGGTAATATCACCGCCGGTTATTTTGCCGCCGCCCGTAACTAGGGTTGAGGAACGTTTTAGCGCAAGGGTATGAACAGTGATATTTTCAGGATTTCGAGCCACAGCAGTGTCCACTGAAATACCTAAGCTATCAACAGTATCTCCGGGCAGGCCGGCAATTAAATCCATATTGATATTGCCAAAGCCCATGCTGCGTGCCATTTCGAGTGCTTCAACAGTCTTTTCCGCCGTATGAATCCTACCGATATTTTTTAAAACATCATTATTAAATGACTGGGGGTTAATGCTAATTCTTGAAATGCCGTTTTGTTTTAATACGCAAAGTTTTTCTTCGGTTATGGTATCCGGCCGCCCCGCTTCAACAGTATATTCCCTGCACTGTTTAAGGTTAAAGCTATTGTTAATTGCACGGCATAGAAGGTCTATTTCATCAGCACTTATTGCCGTGGGCGTACCTCCGCCCCAATAGATGCTCTCAAGCCTCAGGCCAAGACTTGAGGCGTACTCCCCCGTTATTTCAATTTCATGAGCGAGTTTTTCAACATACAGAGGAACCAGCTTTTTAGCATTGGGGTTTGTTATTGAATGCGAAACAAATGAGCAATAGCTGCACCTTGTTGGGCAAAAGGGTATTGAAATATAAAGGCTCAAGGAGTTTGGGGAGGATGTTTCAATTATTTTCTTCTCAGCATTTGCCACAGAATAAGCCAGCTTTGTTTTTTCAGGGCTTACCAACAGCTTTTCTTTAAAATATTTTTGAGCGTTATCAGCTCCCATAGTGGAAATTAGGCTAGTCATCAGTTTGGAGGGTCGTACACCCGTTAATATTCCCCAAGACGGGACATAATCCGTAGCCTTTAATAAAACTTCAAAAAGAGCAATTGCCATATTTAGCTCACAATTGTTACTGAAATCAATGTCTTTTTCAACAAATTTTTCACTTTTGATTGCTCTGCCGCCTTTAAAAAATCCCGCAAAAAGCCTTGCACCGTTTTCTGATTCAACCAGCTTTGTGGATACAACAATACCGTCCCTGTTCACAGAGGGTTCATGAGCGATTTCAATTTTTTCGAACGGATAAAAAACCCTGCATAGGTTTTCCATTTCATAGTGAAAGTTATGAGAGAGTATCTCAAGTATCATCAAAATTTCCTCAAATATCTGTTATGTGTTTTTTCAAAATCGAGCTTTGTTTCTATGTTGTGCCCCGTATAAACAGTATAATCGCCTTTAAGCGCTACTAGCCTCAAAAGAGACTCCTTGAGAGACTGCCAGTCGCCGCCCGGTAAATCAGTTCTACCGCAGGTTTTGCAAAAAAGAGTGTCCCCTGAAAAAATAATCCTCTCTTTTTCGCATATAAAGCAAACACCGCCCTTAGTGTGGCCGGGAGTATGCATAACCGTTATCTCGATATCGCCGACTTTTAATCTCATGTCTTCTTTAAGAAGAATATCGGGCTTTAATAGCTTTTGCTCGTTATCGAACTGATATGCAAGGCTCTGTTTTTCATCATAGAGGCAGGCGGCATCCTCTTCATGGATGGCAACCCTCGCACCTGTGTATTCCCTTGTATCGTATACACCGAAAATATGGTCATAGTGGCCGTGGGTTAAAAGAATATATTTAACTAATTTTATTTCATTCAAGCGAAGAATTTTTTTCAAATTTTCATTGAAATCACCTGGATCAATGACTGCTGCCTCGCCGCTTTTTTCATCGACTAAAACATAACAATTTGCATCAATCACACCTAACTGAGTTCTATATACTTTCATCGCAAACACTACCTTTTCATCCATATATCTGTGTCGA
>JAAZFZ010000029.1 GCA_012511485.1 Clostridiales bacterium
ATTAATGGCATACAAGTATGTTCTCCTTTTTAAAGAGGGTAACGGCTCCATGAAAGAGCTGCTCGGAGGCAAAGGAGCAAACCTTGCTGAAATGACAAGGTTGGGAATGCCTGTTCCTCAGGGGTTCACGGTTACTACCGAAGCCTGCACCCGTTACTATGACGACGGCAAAAAAATCAGCGAAGACATTGAAAAGGAAATTTACGGCGCACTCGCCCAGATTGAAGAAATTAACGGCAAAAAGTTCGGAGATGCTGAGAATCCCCTGCTTGTATCCGTTCGTTCCGGCGCCCGTGCTTCAATGCCCGGCATGATGGATACTATCCTCAACCTCGGGCTTAATGACGAGGTTGCTGCCGGACTTATCAAAGGCAATAATGACCCAAAATTTGAGCGTTTTGTTTACGACTCATATCGCCGCTTTATCCAGATGTTCTCCGATGTCGTTATGGAGATTTCAAAAAAGACCTTTGAGGTCATTATTGATGAGCTCAAGGAGAAAAAAGGCATCAAGAACGACATTGACCTTGATGTTAACGACATGAAGGAGCTTGTCAAAAGCTTCAAGGCATATTACAAGGAAAAGAAGGGTGTCGACTTCCCCGTTGACCCCAAGGAGCAGCTCATGGATGCTGTCAAGGCTGTTTTCCGTTCGTGGGACAACCCCCGTGCTAATGTTTACCGCCGCATGAATGATATCCCATATTCCTGGGGCACAGCGGTTAATGTTCAGCCCATGGTTTTCGGCAACCTCAATGAAAACTCAGGCACCGGCGTTGCCTTTACCCGTGACCCCGCAACAGGCGAAAAGGCTCTGTTCGGCGAGTACCTTATCAACGCCCAGGGTGAGGATGTTGTTGCAGGTGTGCGCACACCGAACAAGATTTCTCAACTTCAGAATGATATGCCCGAGGTTTACACTCAGTTTGTTGAGATTGCAAATAATCTTGAAAATCACTATAAAGATATGCAGGATATGGAGTTCACCATTGAAAACGGCAAGCTCTATATGCTCCAGACCCGTAACGGCAAGCGTACTGCTGCCGCCGCCCTCAAAATCGCTGTTGACCTCGTTGACGAGGGCATGATTACTCAGGACGAAGCGGTTCTTCGTGTTGAGCCAAAGCAGCTTGACTCTCTGCTTCACCCGCAGTTTGACGCTAAAGCTCTTAAAGCTGCAAAGGTTATCGGTGAAGGCCTTGCAGCCTCCCCCGGTGCTGCCTGTGGCAAGGTTGTTTTCACGGCCGAAGATGCAAAGGCATGGGCTGAAAAGGGCGAAAAGCTTGTCCTCGTTCGCCTTGAAACCTCCCCTGAAGACATTGAAGGAATGGTTGCCGCCGAGGGTATTCTGACTGTTCGCGGAGGCATGACCTCCCACGCTGCTGTTGTTGCCCGTGGAATGGGAACCTGCTGTGTTTCCGGCTGCGGCGATATCGTCATGCATTCGGAGCAGAAATACTTTGAGCTCTCCGGCAAAAAGTATAACGAAGGCGACTATATTTCTCTTGACGGCTCTACCGGCAAGATTTACGGCGAAGCTGTGCCTACGGTTGAGGCCTCGATTTCCGGCGATTTCGGCCGCTTTATGGGCTGGGCGGACTCTAAGAGAGTTCTCAAGGTTCGCACAAACGCCGATAACCCGCGTGACACCGCACAGGGAGTCAGATTCGGTGCAGAAGGCATCGGCCTTTGCCGCACGGAGCATATGTTCTTTGAGGGTACCCGTATAAAGGCTATGCGTGAAATGATTGTTGCCCGTGATGTTGAGTCCCGCAAAAAGGCTCTGGCAAAGATTCTGCCCTATCAGCAGAACGACTTTGAAGAGATGTACAGAGTTCTCGAAGGCCGCCCGATGACGGTTCGTTTCCTCGACCCGCCTTTGCATGAGTTCCTTCCCTCAAAGCCTGAGGAAATAAAGGAGATTGCCGACGAGCTGGGTATGACTATTGAGGCTCTCAAGGAAGTTATTGATTCACTCCATGAGTTTAACCCGATGATGGGTCACCGTGGCTGCCGCCTTGCTGTTTCATATCCCGAAATTGCAGAGATGCAGACTACCGCCATTATTAAAGCAGCTATTGCCGTTAATAAAGAGCATCCTGAATACAACATTGTTCCCGAAATCATGATTCCGCTTGTCGGCGAAATCAAAGAGCTCAAGTTCGTCAAGAACTTTGTTGTTGCAACTGCCGATAAGATTATCGCACAAGCAGGCGTTAAGCTTGATTATAAGGTTGGCACAATGATTGAGATTCCCCGTGCCGCTCTGACTGCGGACGAGATTGCAAAAGAGGCTGAATTCTTCAGCTTCGGCACAAACGATTTGACCCAGATGACCTTCGGCTTTAGCCGTGACGATGCAGGCGCATTCCTCGGTTCATATTATGATAACAAGATTTTTGAATCCGACCCGTTTGCAAAGCTTGACCAGACAGGTGTCGGCAGGCTCGTCAAGATGGCTGTCGAGCTCGGCAAATCAACTCGCCCTGACATCAAGCTCGGCATTTGCGGCGAGCATGGCGGCGACCCGAGCACAGTTGAGTTCTGCCACAACATCGGCCTCAACTATGTTTCCTGCTCACCCTTCCGTGTTCCGATTGCCCGCCTTGCAGCAGCACAGGCTGCTATCAAGAATGGCAGGAAATAAGATATCAACACTTCGCAAGCTTCACTTTAACGCTTGAGGATGCGCAGAATTATCTGTACTCGTTCTCATCAAAAAAGAGAGTGCTTGCTTGGAAAGATATCAAAGTAAACTTGTTTATCTAAACAAATCCCCGATTACTGTAGAAATACGGCAATCGGGGATTTTTTGCGTTTATAGGCAATCGGCACATTCGTCTTTCCTTTTACTTATCAGTACAATATAAGCGAAAGGGGGCATATAAGATATGTCAGGATTTATAAAAGAGTTTTACTTTGGCAACATCGAACCACAGGCACGAAGCACAAGGGCAAACAAAGCTATATCAAAGCAACTCCAAATTGTAAGCGAAGCAGAAGAATATCTAACTAATAAGCTTGGCGGCGAGGAAAAAAGTAAGTTCCTTGATTTTGTTAATGCTTATGGTGTGGTAGATGGTGAAACCGCATTGGATAGCTTTATTGTCGGGCTCCGGCTGGGTGCCGCATTTACC
>JAAZFZ010000250.1 GCA_012511485.1 Clostridiales bacterium
TACTTAACACTGTAATATTTTAAAGAATTATTGACTTTTTCGGGCAAACTTAAACCGTTTGCATTGACTTTATGAAGCACGGCATTTATCAGCCCTGACGCAAAACCGCATTTATTTGACTTTGCAAGGTTTACGCTTTCGTTTATTGCTGCCGAAGGAGGAATCCTATCCAAAAACAATAGCTGATAAGCACCAAGGCGGAGGGCTATGAGCACTTCAGGCCTTAGTTTTTTTATAGGTTGTGACAAATAAAGGCTAAGGTTATAATCAAGTGTTATCAGCCTTTCGGTCACGCCGTAAACTAATGCAGTTGTAAGGGAGCTCTCTGTTTGTGAAAGATTGTTTTCTGCCAGCGCACTGTTGAGAGCAATGTTTGAGTATGCATTATTTCTGTGTAGCTTTAAAAGAATATTAAAGGCAGTCTGCCTTGCATCTTTCACATTATCACCTATTCCTGTTAAATCTCAGGATAAACCTCAGGAGGTTTGCCAATGTCGCAACAAGAGCTGCAACATAAGTCAAAGCCGCAGCAGTTAAAACCTTTTTGGCACCGTAAAGCTCATCGTCATAGAGCATGCCGTCACTGGACATGACTTTAACTGCTCGTCTACTGGCATTGAACTCAACGGGCAGTGTTATAATCTGAAATAACGCAATCAATGCATATAGGAGTAATCCGATAGAAATGAGCGGTTCGAAGCCCAAAAAATAACCCAGAATTGCAAGCGGTAACCCGATTTGTGAGCCAATATTGCATACGGGCAAAATAGCATTTCTGACCCGTATTGGTGCATATTTCTCAGCATGCTGTGCAGCATGCCCCGCCTCATGGCAGGCTATACCCACAGCCGTAACGGCATCCTTGCTATAGACACCCGCCGATAGCCTTATTACTCTTTGCTTCGGGTCATAATGGTCTGTTAATTTTCCGCCTACTCTTTCAATTCTGACATCGTTTATACCATAGTGATTTAGCACACGAATTGCCGCCTGCTCACCTGTTAATCCCTTGCTGTTTCGCACCTTTGAAAAGCTTGAATAAGCTCTATTAACCTTTACCTGCATTGCAATTGAAAATATAAGAGCAGGCACAACCAGAATTAAATAATAATAGTCAAAATATAACCATCCCATAAATTATCACCCTTTCGTTATCTTAGAACTGTCCCTTCGTCTATTTTGCATCCTCTTAGGAAATCACCGGCTGACATTATTCTTTTGCCCTCTGCCTGCAAAGTACTTATTTCAACACAACGACCATCACCACAGGCAACGACAAGCCTCCCACTGCTGTCAACTACTTGTCCCGCTGCAGCACCATCACAATTGATATTGCAAACAAAAGATTTATATGCTTTTAGCTTTTTGCTTGAGAACATAAAGGTTGCTATTGGCCATGAATTCAAGCCTCGTATTTGATTATGGATTTCTTTAGCTGATTTTCTCCAGTCAATGGGGCAAAATTCCTTAGACAGCATGTGTGCATATGTCGCCTTACTGTCATCCTGTTTTTCGGGCACAAGAGTGCCGTTTATTATGCCTTCAATCGTTTTTGACATAACCTGAGCGCCGATTTCAGAAAGTCTGCTCCACAGCTCGTCCGATGTTTCATTCTCGCCGATTTCCGTCTGCGCTTTGAGGAGCATATCTCCCGTATCAAGCCCTGCGTCCATCTCCATAGAAGTTATTCCGGTAACCTTATCACCGTTTAATACTGCCCACTGAATCGGAGCAGCACCTCTGTACTTTGGCAGAAGCGATGCATGGATATTAATGCACCCGAATTTGGGGA
>JAAZFZ010000251.1 GCA_012511485.1 Clostridiales bacterium
CCTTGTGACTATCCTTGAAAGCTCCTTTGCGGAATAAAGCTCAAGCCTGAAGATAACACCGAATCTGTCCCTGAGAGGCGAACTTAACTGACCCGCTCTGGTGGTGGCTCCCACAAGCGTGAAATGCGGCAAATCAAGCCTGATTGACCTTGCGGAGGGGCCTTTGCCGATGATAATATCAAGGGCATTATCCTCCATTGCGGGGTATAAAACCTCCTCAACGCTGCGGGAAAGCCTGTGCACCTCATCGATGAAAAGGATATCCCCCTCATTAAGGTTTGTCAATAAAGCCGCAAGGTCGCCCGGTTTTTCGATTGCCGGGCCGGATGTTACCCTGATGCTGACTCCCATTTCATTTGCGATTATGCCCGCAAGAGTAGTTTTGCCAAGGCCGGGAGGGCCGTAAAGCAGGACATGGTCGAGCGGCTCGCCCCTTTTGAGCGCCGCTTGAATATAAATTGCAAGGTTTTCCTTGACCTTTTCCTGCCCGATATATTCTGAAAAGGTTTTCGGGCGAAGGGAAAGCTCAAGCTCAGCATCATCATTGTTGCTGTATTCCGGTGCTATTATTCTGCTTTCATAATCCGTATCCATATGTTCACCTCTATGAAATGGGTTTTTGAAGTATTGTCAAAAGCCCTGCTTATTTTTATCCCTTTGCGAGTAGCTTTAATGCCTGTTTTATCAACTCCTCAACGGAGAGAGAGCTGTCAAGCCTGCTCACGGCAACGGATGCCTCTGACTGGCTGTAGCCGAGCATTACGAGTGCGCTGATAGCCTCACCGCTGCTGCCTGCCTGTGAAACTATTCCGGCAGCCTCGATTGTGCTGAAGCTCTCATCATCCGTTACATTTGCTTTTAGTTTGTTCTTTAGCTCAAGAACAACACGCTGAGCAATTTTTGCACCGACTCCCTGAGCTCTTGTAATTGTTTTGACATCCCCCGTGGCAATGCAGAGAGCCAGTTGGTCGGGACTCAGCTGAGAAAGGATGGCAAGTGCGGCTTTCGGGCCGACACCTGTAACGCCTATAAGAAGCTTGAAGCATTCAAGCTCCCTCTTGTCATAAAACCCGAATAAACCGAGAGCGTCCTCCCTGACATTCAGATATGTAAAAAGGGTTGCCTTTTCACCTACCTTGCCCACTTTTTTTAATGTATTGAGGGTTGCGGCACATTTGAAGGCCACTCCGCCACATTCAACCGCTATGCTTGATTCGTCAATAAAAACTATGTTCCCTGTCAGGCTGTAAAACATTTTGTTTTCACTCCCTCAATCTTTATGCTTTCATCTTTGCCATTAAAGAGCCGCTCGAATGTGCATGACAGATTGCCATTGCCAGAGCGTCCGCCACATCGTCGGGCTTCGGGACTGTTTCTAGGTTGAGCAGTAGCTTTGTCATCTCTTGCACCTGCTTTTTCTCCGCTCGCCCGTAGCCGACAACGCTTTGCTTGACCTGCAGAGGTGTGTATTCATAGACTGAGAGGCCGTGAAGCTGGGCAGCAAGAATAATCACTCCCCTCGCCTGGCTGACATCAATAACCGTTTTGGCATTGCTGTTATAGAAAAGCTTTTCAATAGCCAGCGTTTCGGGTTTAAACTTGCTGATTATATCCGTTATACCGTTAAAAATGACCTCGAGCCTTTCGTTAAACGGCATCCCTGCGGGCGTTGTTACAGCGCAGCAGTCAATAACCTTAAAGTGGTTATTCTTATATTCGATTACACCGACGCCGACAATTGCATAGCCTGGGTCAATGCCTAAAATAATCATTTTTTCTGTTCCCTTTCTCTGATAACTATATGTGTCGGTGTGCCCTCAAGCCCGAAAACTTCACGAATCCTGTTGTCGATATATCTTTGGTAGCTGTAATGGAACAAATCCTTTCTGTTAA
>JAAZFZ010000252.1 GCA_012511485.1 Clostridiales bacterium
AATAATATCAGGATTACGCACAGCCATGGTATCTATGCTGATTTTTTCGGCACCGGCTTTAAGAACTTCATACATATCAGTGAGATTTTTAATGCCACCGCCAACGGTAAAGGGGACAAAAACATTCCTGGCAACCCCTTTTACCGTGTCAAGGTCAATTTTTCTTTTTTCGGAGCTGGCTGTTATATCGTAGAATATTATCTCGTCTATCTGATCTTCGTATATTCTGCAGGCAATACTCTCCGCGGCACCGATGTCTATATTGTTTTGGAATTTATGTGCCTTTGTAACCCGGCCGTTTTTCATATCAAAACAGGCAATCAATCTTTTTGTAAGCATAGCTCACCTCCGGCTAAATGTGCAAAATTTCTTAGGAGCTTTAAACCAGTTGCTCCGCTTTTTTCAATATGAAACTGAGATGCGAATATGTTTTTGCGTGCAACCATGGAGCAGAATTCAATTCCATATTCCGTCATTGCCAGAATGTCTATATTGTTTTGCGGAGCGACATAATAAGAATTTACAAAATAAAAAAACTCCGAGGTATTCAAGCCGGACAAAATAGTATGGTTTTTGATAAACCTGGCTTTATTCCACCCTATCTGCGGCACGCGTACGTTATCTTCCGGAAATCTTTTTACTGTCCCGGGCAACCAGCCCAAGCAGTCCGCATCGCCTTCTTCGCTATGCTCGAATAATACCTGAAGACCGACGCAGATACCCAGGAAGGGAGTTTCATCCCTGAGCACTTTTTTTTCTATTGTTTCTAAACATCCCATTTCTTTTAATGATTCCATAGTTGCCTTGGCCGAACCTACTCCGGGCAATATAATACCCTTTGATTTTTCAATGTCATCTGAAGAGGATACCAGAGATGAGGGAATGCTTAAGCTGTGCAATGCATTTAAAACACTGGGTGCATTACCGGCTTTATAGTCAATTATACCAATCATAAAAAGCCCTTTCATGAGTTTTCTTTGTTATTTTTTTATTATATAATAATCCGGTACAATAAAAAAAGTATTTATAGCCGGTTTTATTCGAAAAAATGTGGTTTTCTTCACAAGCTTCAAGTCAATATAATAATATATAAAGGACATAAATAAGTAAACATTTATGTTTGACAATTTTCAGGTCAAATATTAAAATGCATACATAATTCTTAAGGAGGTGATGTGGAATAGGCGTAAATTTATGAAGGGAGTGTGATATGCACAGCGTTAAAATTGAATGAAGCGCCAGACTTGATGAGCACAGTCATCAAGTTGACGAGGTCGGGGTTTATCGAAAATTCGGCGGGTGCCCCGTGTTGCTGTCCATCAGCATTACAGGCTTTACAAATCCTCAAGTGATTGCAGGGACAAAGGGAGTCTGATTGGACCATAGGTTTAACATGCATGCCGGCAGATTTGAAACCTGGCATGCTTTTTTGCGCAAAATATCCTCGTCAGGGTATAAAACAGGTGATGCCTGAAGATAAGAACCTGACTAAATTAATTGATATAGGAGAAAACTTATGTGCGGAATAGTTGGCTATATTGGCGAAAAGAATGCCGTTCCGATTTTGATAGAAGGCTTGCAGAAGCTGGAGTACAGAGGCTATGACTCCTCCGGAGTCGCGGTATTAAGTGAAGAGAGCATCGAGGTAAGAAAGCATAAAGGCAGGCTGTCGGTTCTGGAAAAGCATCTTGAAGATGAGTCTCCGGAGGGCAGCCTGGGAATAGGTCATACAAGATGGGCAACTCACGGAGAACCTTCAGATGAAAACTCCCATCCTCATAGCGGCGGCTCAGGAAATATTGCCGTCGTCCATAATGGTATAATTGAAAACTATATGCAGATTAAAAGC
>JAAZFZ010000253.1 GCA_012511485.1 Clostridiales bacterium
CGCAACGGCCTGAGCCTGAACATCACCGGTGCTTTCGGCCGTGATCTGGGCACCTTCAAAATCAAGAAGTATTTCAATCCCACCGCAAATCTGTAAGTATGTGTAGGAATCATCGGGGCAGCAGGTTTTCACGCAGCCCTGTGAGCAGTAACTGAAAGGCGATATTGTATGGAACCGAAACTAAAAAAAGCATTTGAAATCCGCTGCAGCGTGGCTAAGCCAACTTATATCGGACAGGACAGTAAGGCCGGCCGCCGTCAGCTCATTGCCATCACCGGAGGTGAGCTTATCGGTTTTGCCCTGCCTTGGCGCGGTACCGTACTTCCCAACGGAGTGGACAGTCAAGTCGTGCGTCCCAACGGTAGAGCAGAGCTTTCCGCTCGCTACGGGGTAAAGCTGGATGACGGCAGGAGCTTCTATATCCAGAATGACGGCATCCGCACGGTACCCGCCGAATATGTGGAGACCGTTCTTTCCGGCGGCATCGCACCTGCCGAGGTCTACTACTGCGTCACAAAGCCGGAATTTGAGATCTATGACGACAGTCTGAGCATTCTGAATGAAAAGCTTTTCATCGTGAATGCCACCCGATTTCCGGACTCCATTGTGTTGGAGTATTACATGGTGGAGATCGGCTGATTTATCGACAAGGGTATTACGTACGGCGCGGAGATTCGAGAGAATCTCCGCGCTGCGCTTTTACTCTTGCTCTGCCGGTTTCCTGTAAACACCTGCTTTTTTCTACAGAAGCAGCATAACCGGGCTGCTTTTCTTATTAATACAAAAAAAGGGACGTTCTTGGCATTTAATACCACTTCCTCATCTAAAACTTAGACGGTTTATCCCCCTCAACATTATGTGATATATTTCGGTTTCACTTTTCTTCCTGGCTTGCCTTGGCATGAACATCACCTCGGACTCAAAGTATCACAGTCAATTATGTTGTCAAACCCCCGTCCCCTTGGCACTTTAGTGTTTTATTTTACGATTGACCTGGCACAAACCTTCAGTTTGACCTATTGTCTTGACAATGATGGGCATCATAATTTATATTTTCTAAAAGGTTAGTTTCTGCAAAAATAGGATTCATTTTCTGACAATAAGGCTCTTCTTCGCAGCAATGAGCTTTGTCATATATCCGCTTGTATATATCAATCCTAAAATCATTGCGACAAAAGCCAAGCCGATTGACGAACCTTTCGCAAAACCGAGCCAAAATGTTTCTGGTAATTCAAAGAAATCCAATACGAAATTGACTACTAGTGCTATTATTCCAACGATAAAATATAAAAGCACAATTTTTGTTATCCTCTTTTTCTCATTATTGCTGTAATCAGCAACCTTTAATACAGTCTCCTCTAATTCTTTATCCATTTTCTCACTTTTCCTTTCCCCGTCTAATAATTCCCGAAGATCAACATCAAAATAGTCAGCCATCTCTATTAGTATATCTAGATCGGGCATATTGCTTCCGGTTTCCCAACGTGAAACAGTTCTTCGGGATACACTAAACTGTTCTGCAAGCTGTTCTTGGGTGAGGTTTTTTTCATTCCGCAGCTTCTTAATAAAAACACCTGTTTTTATTAGGTCCATAAGCCTAGTACCTCCTCTCAGGGTTTAGAATACTTTCTTTGCACTAAATAGTACAGGACACAAAGCGAGCAATATCCGTTTTTGGATGCGATGCGACAGGGGATGCGACAGTCTGACGGTTACGTGTCCTATTTCTCACATCTCTCTACAATCCCCTTGCTTATCCCTGTCAATCTGCTAATCTGCCTTATCGAAAGACCCTCGTTCCGCAGTTTTTTTATACAGCTGTTTCTTA
>JAAZFZ010000030.1 GCA_012511485.1 Clostridiales bacterium
GCATCGGCCCGACATCAGCAACTTTACTCAATCTCGTTCCACAGATTACAAAAAGATATCTTAGCGAAAAAACCGGTGAAAAGCTTGTCTTTTCCGATATGGAAGAAATAAAAAAGTATATTAAAACTAAGTATATAAATGAAAAAGGTGAAGTAGCTTACCTTATGTGTTTTGACAGCGGCGGAAGGCTCAATAATTGCTGCAAAGTTTCTGCCGGTTCTCTTAATTGTGCCGTAATTGATAACAGAACACTTTTGGAGATGGCGTTCAGGAGCCATGCGTCGAATGTTATTCTTGTTCATAACCATCCCAGCGGAGTTGCGGCGCCTTCTAAGGAGGATCTTAGCAAAACACTTGAGCTTTCTGCACTTTTCAGGAGCGTGAGCATAAACCTCATTGACCATATTATAGTTGCCAATGATGACTTTTTCTCTATGGCAACAAATCCCAAATTCAGCAAATACTTGTATTAATAAGGGGCATTATGGATAAATTTAAGCTGTACTCAAAATATCAGCCAACTGGTGACCAGCCGCAAGCGATTGACGAGCTTGTTGAGGGATTAAACCGTGGCTATAATGAACAGACTTTGCTGGGCGTGACAGGTTCCGGCAAAACTTTTACTATGGCTAATGTGATAGCAAGGGTGAACCGTCCCACAATTGTGCTTGCACACAATAAAACCCTTGCCGCCCAGCTTTGCAGCGAGTTCCGTGAATTCTTTCCGGAAAACGCTGTTGAGTACTTTGTAAGCTATTACGACTATTATCAGCCCGAGGCATATATCCCGACGACGGATACCTATATTGAAAAGGATTCCGCAATAAACGATGAAATAGACAAACTGCGCCATTCCGCCACTTCGGCATTGTCAGAACGCAGGGATGTAATAATTGTAGCGAGCGTTTCATGCATTTACAGCCTGGGTGACCCCATTGACTACAGAAGTATGGTTATTTCGCTCAGGCAGGGCATGGAAAAGAGCAGGGATGAGCTAATATCAAAGCTTGTCGAAATCCAATATGAGCGCAATGACATCAGCTTCACCCGAAACAAGTTCAGAGTAAGAGGCGATGTTGTTGAGATTTTCCCTGTCTATTCAAATGAAAACGCAATAAGAGTTGAATTCTTCGGCGATGAAATTGAAAGGATAAGCGAAATAAATGCTTTGACGGGGGATATTAAGAATAACCTCTCGCATGTGGCAATATATCCCGCCTCTCATTATGTCGTTTCACCTGAAAAAATGGAACACTCAATTAATGTTATATACTCCGAAATGCAGGAATGCGTTAAAAACTTTGAGGCTCAGGGTAAATTAATCGAGGCTCAGAGGATAAGGCAGAGAACGGAATACGATATTGAAATGCTGCGTGAAACAGGCTTTTGCAAAGGCATTGAGAACTATTCAAGGATTATGTCGGGCAGGGAGCCCGGCTCCCCTCCGTTCACACTGCTCAACTATTTTCCCGATGATTTTCTGCTTTTCGTTGATGAGTCCCATGTAACAATACCTCAGGTCAGAGGAATGTATGGGGGTGATCGCTCAAGGAAAGACAGCCTTGTTAATTTCGGTTTCAGGCTTCCGTCATCCTATGATAACAGGCCGCTGACCTTTGATGAATTCTATGAGCGGGTGGGGCAGAAGATTTTTGTCAGCGCCACACCCTCCGAATTCGAAAGAGGTAAGAGCTTGCAAATTGCCGAGCAGGTTATTAGACCTACCGGTCTGCTTGACCCCGAAGTAATCGTTAAACCTACGCAGGGGCAGATTGATGACCTTGTTTCCGAGGTCAATATAAGAATTCAGCGAAATGAGAGAGTACTTGTCACAACACTCACAAAAAAAATGGCAGAGGATTTGACAGATTATCTTGAAAACCTTGAAATAAAGGTAAGATATATTCATCACGATGTTGACACTATCGAGCGCATGGAAATAATAAGGGACCTTAGGCTCGGCGAATTCGATGTGCTGGTTGGTATTAACCTCCTCAGAGAAGGGCTAGATATTCCAGAGGTTTCTCTTGTTATTATTTTAGACGCGGATAAAGAGGGCTTTCTGCGCTCTGAAACCTCCCTTATTCAAACTATAGGCAGAGCGGCAAGAAATGACCACGGCGAGGTAATAATGTATGCGGACAGCGTCACTCCTTCAATGGAGCGGGCTATTGCCGAAACTAACCGAAGGCGTGAAAAGCAGATGAAGTTTAACCTGGCAAACGGAATAACTCCGCAGACTATAGTGAAGGATGTCAGGGATATTCTTGAGATTTCAAGCAAGGCGGAAACCGAGAAGCCTGTTGGCAAGATGAGCAGAAAGGAAAGAGAGCAGCTTATAATAAGTCTCACTGCCGAAATGAAATCTGCGGCGAAGATACTTGAGTTTGAGCATGCAGCTTATTTAAGAGACAGAATCAATAAGTTAAGACAGGGAAAGTAACACACGGAGGAAATTATATTTGGCACAGAAAAATCTGATAATTAAGGGTGCCAGAGAGCATAACCTTAAAAATATTGACCTTGAAATTCCGAGGGACAAGCTTGTGGTTTTTACGGGGCTTTCCGGCTCCGGAAAAACCTCACTGGCTTTTGATACCATATATGCCGAGGGGCAGCGCAGGTATGTCGAATCACTGTCATCATATGCAAGGCAGTTTTTGGGGCAGATGGAAAAGCCCAATGTCGACTATATTGACGGGCTTTCACCCGCAATATCAATAGACCAGAAAACAACATCTAAGAATCCCCGTTCAACTGTGGGAACCGTTACAGAAATCTATGATTACCTTCGCCTTCTCTATGCGAGGATAGGTGTTCCTCACTGCACTGTTTGCGGCAGGGAGATTTCACGCCAGACTGTTGACAATATCGTCGATAAGGTTATGGAGCTGCCTGAGGGGATAAGGATTCAGCTTATGGCACCAATAGCGAGAGGGAAAAAAGGCGAATTTGTCAAGGAACTTGAATCAGCCAGAAAGAATGGTTTTGTCAGAGCGCGTATTGACGGGATTATGTACGACCTTTCCGAAAGCATAAAGCTCGATAAAAATATCAAGCACAATATTGAAATTATAGTTGACAGGCTGGTTATCAAGCAGGATATAAAAAGAAGGCTTGCCGATTCTATTGAAACCGCAACGGCACTGACAAACGGCATATTAGCAGTTGATGTCGTTGGCGGTGACGAGCTTTTGTTCTCTCTTAATTATGCCTGCCCTGAGCACGGTGTCAGCATTGAAGAGCTTGAGCCGAGGATGTTTTCCTTTAACAATCCTTTCGGTGCCTGCCACGTTTGCGCCGGCTTGAGCATATTTATGAAGCCTGACCCGGATTTAATTATACCTGATAAATCTCTGTCACTGAGAAACGGCGCAGTTAGGGCGTGTGGCTGGTCAAATGCGGAGGGCGGCACAATTGCTCAAATGTATTACGAGGGCATTGCCAATTATTGCGGCTTTTCCATGGAGACTCCTGTTAAGGATTTGCCAAAACAGGCAGTCGATGTGCTTCTTTACGGCACAAAGGGCAAAAAAATCACATTGCACAGAAAGAACGAGTATGGCAGCGGCACTTATGTGACTGACTTTGAGGGGATTGCCAACAACCTTGAACGAAGATATAATGAAACATCAAGCGAGTGGTCAAGGGCAGATATCGAGCAGTATATGACTACTCAGAAATGCCATGCATGTAACGGTGCAAGGCTCAGACCGGAGTCATTGAGCGTAACTGTCGGCGGGATAAATATTGGCAAGTTTTCTCATAAATCCATAGTTAAAGCACTTGAATTTATTGATAACCTGAAGCTGACTCCACGTGAGGAAATGATTGCAAAGCTCATAATTAAAGAAATAAGGAACAGACTTAACTTCCTTGCAAGCGTCGGCCTAAACTATCTTAATCTTTCCCGC
>JAAZFZ010000031.1 GCA_012511485.1 Clostridiales bacterium
AGTGTAATTAGCAAGTGGAACATAGTCTTTGAGTCCCTTAACAGCCTTGAGCAGCTGACCTCTTGCCTCACTGACCATAGCCTGAGTAATATCACTGTTTTGATATATCTCAACTTCACAAAAGATTAAATCTGCAAAATAATAGGCTCGCCTAAACTGATTCCATGTTCTCAAAGTATAGTTCTGATTATACGGGCTAACAGAATAATTGGCGTTAATAAGCCCTTTTGCCTTTGTTTCTTCGATGAGATTGGTAAGCTGAGTAACATTGGCCTGCTTGTAGGTGAGGCGGTTAAAATAATAGGTTAATCTATAGGCCGTGTTAGTAATATCCTCCTGAGTGACAATGTCAGGGTCACTTTCATATCTTTCAAAAAGGCGTCTTGCCTCTGTTCTGACATCCATATAATCATAATACTTGTAAAGAGGATCGAAGTTCTCACTTCCGAAGAAAACAAACCCGGTCTCATCATAATCAACATCCTGCTCCTTGGGAACCTGCAAGTAGAATAATTCCTCCAGCTCTTCAATTGAAACATCTGCAGTCCCTTCAGGTGCCTTTATATCGAATGTAGAAGGGTCCCAAAGTCCGATAGCACTGACAACCAAAGGCAGGCAGGAAGTGCAAATTGCTTCAAAATAGTTGGGAAGAATTACAAGGAGTGCCTCCAATAATGACCTGAGTGCGGAAGGCGCCAATACTGATTCAACACTTGTTTGGTTGAGCGGGAAAACAGTATTGTTTTCAAAAACTCCGTTAACTATGCGCCCGAGAATGTTGAGCACAATCTGTACCATGCTGTTGTTGAGTTCGCCCGTTGAATTTTTTCTGAAAATGCTGATAATCCTGGACAGGTCAAAATCGAGAATTCCGAAAATTATCTTATTAATCAGAAGGTCATAGGTAATATTGTTGCTGTCAATCGTTGTCGGCAGCCAGTTTGCCTGCAGAAATCCGCAGAGCTGCGGTGAATTGCCAAAGAAAACCTTATCCATCTTTTTCCATCCGTTTTCAACTGCCATTCCGCTTGTGCAGATTATGCCGCCGAAATATGAGTCTTTTAAGAATTCATTAACAACAAAGGTTATGGTATCATTGAAATTGAGGTTGTCGGGTATATACATCTTGGTGTTGGCGTTAACATAGTACCTGACAAGGGGAGCAAGAACCTCAAGACAGCCTGTTGTGGCAGGATTTATGCTTCCGTTCGCAATCTTAGAGTAGAAGTCCTTATCGGGAAGAATATCTGCCGAAAAATTAATCAGGAAATAGGTTGCTACCTCACGCAGAGTCTGAGCACTGTCCGGAATATCC
The DNA here is from genome assembly GCA_012511485.1 of Clostridiales bacterium. Taxonomy (GTDB): domain Bacteria; phylum Bacillota; class Clostridia; order Oscillospirales; family Acutalibacteraceae; genus JAAZFZ01. Next base: position 1,316 of record JAAZFZ010000031.1, read on the forward strand.
GCAAAGTCAACCAATCCGTTAAGGAGAACCTTCCCGAGATAAGCAACCAAATCAGCGTTTGTCATCTCAGCAATCTCTTCCTCTGTCTTAAATGTTATTCCCTGAATATTAAAGCTTGATACCAGACCGGCACCCATAACAAGCAGGCTGTTGAGAGCCTCGTCGAGTGTATCAAGGGCAACCCAGCCGTCTTCATCCATCTGAATAAACTGTTTGAGGAAATCGCCGAGGAGATAATAATGCAATGCCTCCTCAATCATCTTGACGGGCTTGCCCTGAGCCTCCTCACTGAAGGTTATTTTGCCGTTGTCAATGAGCATATCCCATATGATTGACATGGCGCTTGTGCCGTCATATACTCCGTCAGGATTCTCGGATATATCAATTTCAAGCACATCCACCAAAAGCTCTGTTAGCTTTGGTATGGCTATATCCGACAAGGCGGAGTTGAAAATGTTTTTAAAAAACATATAGCCCGATGTGGTTTGAAGATTGAGCTTACCGTCAAGGCTGGGCATTATGCCCGACTTTTCTGTTACAGGGTCATATACAAGTGCATACTGAAGCTTTTGATTAATTAACTGGTCCATTGTCATGCTTGCTGGCATTTCACCGTAAACCTCGGGGTCAAACAAGGCTTTTTTAATACTCTCTTTAAGATTGGCCGGGATATCGCCGGTTTCGTCCTTCAATTTAAAACCACCAATTGTTTGCACCAGACCAAGATGTAACGAGCCGTCAAAAGCCTTGCCGACTATTGTTTTGTTTGCTGCAAGGAATTTGATTACACAAAACAGAACTTCAAGGTCAGTCCTGCCAGCAGCATGTCTTCTCGGGCATTGATTCAACCAATATACATCAATGTCTCCAGCATCTCCAAGGGCACCATCGACAGTTTTGAAAAATTTACTGTTAACCAAACCAGTGATAGATACGACTGCTTTGTCGATTGAAGTAAAATCGAGATCTATCTCGTAAACAAGAACATTTTGTCGAAAAGTTATTTGTTTCTCAGCCAATCCTGCATCAATTTTGTCGAGAATTAATGAACAGCACTGATCAGCTGGCAGATATGGCCTGCCAATTGAATCATAGCCACCCGGCTGCTCATAAGAAGAATGAGCAGATGATGCACAAATTGACATTGAGGAAAAAAACATTACAAATGCCATAAGTGTGCTGAATACTTTTGTGGACCTCTTCATCACAAACACCTCCGAAATGATAAGCGGACCAAACCGCAATAAAAAATACTAATACCAGCGAAATAAGAATCCGAGTAAAATACTTTCAATTAAAAAACATTAATGTGGCATATTAAACTATTGCTCATACTTATTATATATTACAAATATTACCATGTCAACAAAAAAATTGCATTTTAGAACCAATTTTTATTAAATGTATTGACTAAATAATTGTTGATATTGTTTTAAATATTGAAAAAAGCCTGTTTATAATGGTTATTGACATTCTTATTCCCATTTTCACTATAT
>JAAZFZ010000254.1 GCA_012511485.1 Clostridiales bacterium
CGGTTAAACAAAAAAACAGGGCAGAGGAAGGTGTATCCCTCTGCCCTGCAAATTACTTATGCTCAGCTCTTAATTTTAACCAAATCACGGTAGTTAATCATCTTAATGCCACAGTCTTTTTCTATGTGCTTTCTGGTTTCAGGGTCTTTGTAGAATTCATATTCCCACACTCTGCGCTGCCAAAGAGAGGTTGTACCCTTTAATTCAATGGTATCAAGGGCGGGATGGATATATGTTTCGGTTACTCCCTCAGGGAAGGTCTTGAGAAGCTCATACATATACTCCTTGAAATTCTCATAGCTGTCCTTCTGCGGGCCGTTCCATTCATGCGGAATGAGATAATCCGGAGTAATAACGCCCTTTGTTTTCGCAAATTCGCCGAATTTCTTAAACATGAAATCGACAGCTTTTTTGTCTATTGAAATGCCGAGTGTTATGTTATCGAGCTGGCTTTGGAGGTATTTTATCGGGAAGCGGAAGGGAAGCTTATATTCAGAGGCAATGTTGAATATAAGCTCAAGCAATTCAAACCGTCCTGTTTCAATACCGTAGAGAGTGCCCATATGATTGTCAAGGTGTGAGGGGTTTAGCCCTATTAGCTTAGCCTTTTCAATCTGCGCACGGATTTCCTCCTCTACCTGCCCGAGGTCGGCGCCTTTTTCAAAGGCAGCGCTACTCTTGTACATATATCCCTGCTCATCAATAAGGCTGTCAATTTTGCCCCTGCTTAGAGGCGCCCAGCGGTACCTGCCCCATTCGCTCGTCATAGTCAGGTGAACACCGATTGCAAACTGTGGGTTTTCCTTTGCAAAGGTGCATGCCTCAACAGCCCAGCCGCAGGGCATCATTATGGTTGTGGAGGTTATGCCGCCACACTGCAAAAGCTCAAAGGTTGCAAGGTTGGCAGAGCGGCACATCCCGCAATCGTCCGCATTAACAATCAAATATTTTTCCAAAAAAATCACCTTCTGTTTTTAGCTAATTATACCACGAAAACCACTGGAAATCAAATATAATATTAATTGACTAATTACACATATTTTATTTTTCAGCGTAGAATATATAAGGCGGAAATCTTTCAAATTATCAGCATCGCATCCCCAAAGCTGAAAAAACGATATTGTTCTTTGACAGCGATTTTATAAGCGTTCATTGTGTTTTTATATCCGCAAAATGCACTCACAAGCATAATCAGAGTGCTTTCCGGCAGATGAAAATTAGTCAAAAGCGCATCAATGCATTTGAATTCAAAGCCGGGATAGATGAATGTATCCGTCCAGTCATCATACTCACAAATGCATCCCGTTTTAGCAGCAACGGCTTCAAGAGTTCTGCAGCAGGTTGTTCCCACGGCAACCACCCTGCCGCCTCTTTGCTTGGTTCTGTTTATTATATCTGCCGTAGCCGCAGGCAGGCTGTAATGCTCGGAATGCATATGATGCTCTTGAATATTTTCGGCCTTGACAGGGCGGAAGGTGCCAAGCCCGACATGGAGCGTGACAAAACCAACCTCAACACCCTTGCCCCTGATTTCGTCAAGCAGCTCTGGTGTGAAATGCAGCCCTGCTGTCGGTGCAGCGGCACTGCCAAGCTCACGGGCGTAGTCTGTCTGATACCTGTCTGTGTCCGCGAGCTCCTCAGTTATATAGTGGGGGAGAGGCATTTCACCGATTCTGTCCAGTATATTGTAAAAGTTGCCCTCATAGATGAACCTTACAATTCTGTTGCCGTTGTCAAGCACATCAATTATTTCCGCATGGAGAATTCCACCGCCGAGCGTGAATTTTGAGCCGACCTTTGCACGCTTGCCCGGTCCGGCAATAATCTCCCAAACATCCCTGCCCTTACAGTTAAGGAGCAGAAACTCAACCTGCGCTCCCGTGCCCTGCTTAGTTGCATAAAGGCGGGCGGGCAGCACCTTTGTATCATTTAGAATCAGGCAATCGCCCTCATTAAGATGAAACACAATGTTTCGGAACCCTTCATGGGCAATACTTCCATCACTCCTGTTTAGAAAAAGGAGCCGTGAGCTGTCTCTGGGTTCTGCCGGATGCTGCGCTATGAGCTGATGCGGTAAAACATAATAAAAGTCACTTTTTTTCATTTTTATCCTCAATTACTTATAAAAAGTATTTGACTAAAATGATATATAATGCTATCATTTTAATGTTTAATATTAATACAATGGTGTTCTGTTGTTTGCACGCAAACTATTATATTGCAAAACCTTAGTCATTACAACAGTTTTTTGAACACCGAGGTTGAGAGGTTATCAGAATGAAGCATTACAAAGTTGGTATCTTGGGTGCAACGGGCATGGTTGGGCAGCGTCTAGCCACATTGCTGGAAAAGCACCAGTGGTTTGAAGTAGTTGCCGTGGGAGCAAGCCCCCGTTCCGCAGGCAAAACATATAAAGAGGCTGTCGGCACCCGTTGGTGCATGAATACTCCCATGCCTGAAAA
>JAAZFZ010000032.1 GCA_012511485.1 Clostridiales bacterium
ACTCGGGAACTCCTCCATATTAGACTATGTCAGTATTTTTTTGCTGGTTTTTTCGAGATCATGCGGTAAATATGTGGTAAAACGAATAGGTTTAAATCATCTGTCCTTGGGTAAATAAAAGCAAAAACCCTGTAATCCGCAGGATTACAGGGTTTTTATGGAGCTGGCAAAGTGACTTGAACACTCGACCTGCTGATTACGAATTGGCTGTTTTGCTTTTTATAACTTCTTATGTCTTTTAATAAATGGCTAAATATAAGGATTTATTGCATTTCGGCTTTCTTTTCTTTTCATAACTTTTGATATGTTCCCATAACTTTCTTGAACATTTCTTGAACAAAAACGGGCAACGAATCTGTTGCCCGTTTTTCCTTTTATGCGCCTCTGATTTTCGAGGGAGGCTTATTGGCTATTATTACATCATCAAAGATATCCATGACTGTTGCGGCTTTCTCGTCTGCGGATCTGATTATGTGACTGTATATGTTATTTGTGGTGCTAACCTGCGCATGTCCGAGCCGCTTTGACACAACCACAAGAGGTGTACCGCTGGCAATCATTATGGAGGCATATGTGTGCCGGAGACTGTGAAGCGTCACCCTCGGAAAACCGTACCTCTTCCGGAATTTAGTAAACCATTTAGTTAATGCGTCAGGGTGAACCGGCGCTCCATCTTCTCCGGTAAACACTCTCCCGTCCTTGTCTTTCCAATAGTCTCCGCAGGTCTCTTTTTGACCGTCCTGCCATTCCTTGTATTCCCGAAGCGTAATAAACGCTGATCTTGAAAGCTTTAAAGGCCGCAAAGACGTTTTATTCTTCGGTGTATCAGTGTATGTCCCCTTTCCCTTAACGTACGCCGATGTTTGAGAAATGGTTATGGTCTCGTCTTCAAAGCTAATGTCCTGCCATCGTAGGCCCAGTAACTCGCCGCGACGAAGACCAGAAAGCAGGTCAAATGTGATCATAGCCCTAAATTTAATCGGCTCATGCTGTAAAAGCTCCAAAAGCCTCCGGGCATCCTCTTCATCAAGGTGAGCGGCTTCCCTATTCTTCATCTTTGGCAGCTCTGCATTTGCCGCAGGATTATACGTTATATAACCCCATTTTACCGCTTTTGTGAGTATCGAGCTTATTAGTCGGTGATAAGACCGTACCGTTGAGGGAGACAACGGTTCAAGGTTTTTTACAACAGTGAAAAGCTCATGCACTTTCACATTAAGCGCTTTTGCTATTTTTTCAGCAGATACGAACGAAATGCTTTCTCCTTTACAGGCAGCCCCTACAGTGTTCGAAGCAACTCCGGCCAGTTTACCCATGGCTTTGTGCGAAAGCTGCCTTTCTTTTAAATGCTTCAGAAAGACCTCTTTTGCCGAGGCTTTTATGCTGTTACCACGCATACCTACTTCCTGTAGGTTGCTATAGAAAGCATTAAGATGTCCTGTTTTTATATCTTTGAGCTTTATATGCCCTATAGCATCATAAACACGACTAAGCTGCTTTTCGTATTCGGTATATGTCTTTGCCTTCAGCTGCTTTTTTGCATATTCAGAAAGCCATAATTCAGCAAAAGATTGAAACTTTATCTTTCCGTCGCGAACTGTCCCGGCTTTGACCTGTTCTTCAAACAAGACGGTCTGCCGATTAAGTTCCTTTTCTATTTGCTTTTCAGTCATCCCGGGCGAAGGCTTCCAGGTCATTGATTTTACATTTTGGCGACCATCAGGGCGCTCACTTTCAAAGGCTCGTATGAGATAAGAAACTGAGCCGTCTTTGTTCGTGCGCTCGGTTATATTAGCCATAAACTACACCTTCCTTAGCTTTTCCGAATTGAGCCAATTAATAAACTCTTCACTTGTGACGACCCCTGATTTATACTTTGCCTTCCACTCCGCAGCCTGGACGCTGAATTCTTCGAGATTCTTCTTGTAGTTTGGAATATTGGGATTTCTTCGAACCATCATTCTTTTGGCCGAATAAACATTCCTGTAAAGCTTAAGGGCTTCATCCCCTTGCATTTTGTCATACCACAGTCTTTGCGTTCCGTATTCTTTGCACGTTCTCTCTGGGTCCTGCGGGCTTTTTCTGTCACAATAGATCGTATCTGAACGATTATAGGGAACGAAATACTTCCCGCAGTTTTCACACTTCTTGACAAAATGGGAGTTCTGTAAAAGAGCTTTAAACATATAGGCTATTGCCTCTATGTGTTTATCGGATCCGTATACGTTTGGGCTGCCTGATGGCCTAATGCTTTTTACAAAGCTATCAATCGTAAAATCGAGCCTTTCCTCTTTCATCGACTTAGCAAAATCGAGGTCAAGTAAATAAATTCCGTCATCGTATTTTGCAAACTTAACTCCGAGGAAACGATTAGCAAATTCGTGATAAATATCAATTTCTAATAAGTTTTTATTGCTTATTGTTCGGATTATATATCGCTTTAGTACCATAAAGTCATGAAAGCAATGAAACACATTTCGTTCGAAAGTATTTAATGTTTGTGGTTTGTTTTCTCTTGTTCCATCTTTTCCGATAATTAAACCCAGATCTCGGATTACATTAGAGTCGCAGAGGAGAAGGGAGTGTTTTTTTAGGGTTTCAAATATTTCATTATACGGCGGATTTGAAATTTTTCTTTCAAGCGCATATAAAAGTATTCGCGCTATATCGCTGGCTACCATTCTAAAATCAACGCTCAACATGTCACACAGTGAATAGTACAGCATGTTTTCAAGTTTATATTCTACCTTTTCCTTCTCCGATGCCGGATCAATTAACTTCGCATCAACTTGGATTGTTATATATTCGACCTTCCGTTCGTCGCTTAGCATATAGAACATGGTGTCATCCCCCTATTGTCATCTGAAACCAATCATCTTATCGGTACATTATGTTATCGGTATTCAAAATATTACTTGCAATTAACATTGTTATCTGCTATAATTATCCTAGCAACAACAATTACGCACAGTTGGTTATCTGTCGATTTTATTTTACTAACAACAACACAGAAAGTCAAGACTTATTTTAAGGAGGGTTTATTGTGTGCAACACGGACGTTCGGGAAGAGGCTAAGCGGGCGGGGATAAGGCTGTGGCAAGTAGCAGAAAAGCTCCGCATAAATGATGGTAATTTTTCCAGGAAACTCCGCCGCGAGTTTCCGCCTGAAGAAAAACGAAAGATATTCGAAATTATCAAATCGTTGAAAGAAGGTGAAAAGAATGCCGCCACGCATGCGAACCATCGAGCAAGCAATTACCGAACTTAAAGCCGCTGACCCGAAATGCTCTTTGACAAAGACCGCTCTTCGGCAGCTTATCGTCTCAGGGAGAATTCCTTGCGTTGTCGTCGGTTCTGGGGGCGGAAAGTATCTTGTCAGCTTAGATACCCTGTTCGATTATCTTTCCGGCAAGCCCCCGGGGCAGACCGAGTCAGAGCAGACCGGAGTAATCCGTAAAATCTGTTGTTAATAGGGCGTAAGACCTGTTGACTTCCTGCGGGAGTGTCCGGGCAGACGGGAGGTGTATCTGTGCCTAAATCGAGGAAAAACTGGAGAGAGAAGAAAAAGGCCAGGCAGCGCGAAGAACTGATACCTACACGGAATATTTACGGCTATATTGACCCAGTGCCCTTTGAGGCCGTTAAACGCATCCGCATCGAACAGCGCAAGTCAAAAGAGCCGAGGGGGTGATAGTTTGGCGAGCCCACAATTGGAAAATGGGTATACGCGTGTTGCCAATGAAATACTGGATGCTGTGATTAGAACTCCGTTCATTGCTACGCATTTAAAAATTGTGCTGGTATGTTGGCGTTATCTTTACGGTTTTAACCGCGTAAAAGCTGAGCTATCCGAGTCTTTCATATCTAAAGCCACGGGCATTAGCAAGCGCTACATCTCCAAAGAATTGAAAACTTTGATTGACGCTAATGTTATATCCGTTATTGAGGAATCAACTTACACAACGCCTAGAATTATTTCGTTTAACAAGGATTATTCGTCTTGGAGGTATAGAACCATAGTTCCACAGGTGAACCAGAGTTCAACAGTAGAACCAGAAGATAGTACAACAGTAGAACCAGAGTTCACCACAACAGTGGAACTACAGTTCTACCAAGAAACTAAAACATTAAAAAAAGATAAAGAAAGGACATATGCTCAATTTGATGTATTTTGGGATGCCTACCCAAAGCGAAGGGGTAAGCAAGCAGCTCTATAGGCTTTTCAAAAACTGAAACCGGACGAAAGCCTATTTGAAACCATCCTTAGACAACTTGAAAAACATAAGCAATCTCCGGATTGGTTGAAAGACGCAGGCCAGTACATACCTTATCCGTCTACTTGGCTCAATGGTCACCGCTGGGAGGATGAGATATTGGAGCAAGATGAGCGAGGTTTTGACAACGTCATATAAGGGGGTTCTTCCGTGTATGAACAGTATTTGAATTACCTGTATTTCGAGGAGCGATTAATGGACCCCAAGCAGGGCGTACTTTGGTTTTTTGCCGACCAAACTTCTGCAATGTACGCCAATCGTCCGAACTGCGTATCTCTGCGTTATGACGAATACGATTATTCTGTTCTTGATAAGTGCGAGTCGTTTATAAAACAGTTTTCAGCCGTTCTGATTGTCCCTAATCGTACCGAAGACCGCGAAGATATGATAGATCAGATTAGGCGGAGGGTATCATACATTCCTCTATTAGTGGCACAAGAGGCGGGTTACATAGAATGCGAATCAATAAGGGATCTTATTGATAAACACGGACAAAAAGCACTTGATAAACTTCTTTTTAGCGCGAAGGAGCTGCCTGCATACGGCTTGATTGACATAGCAGACGTAACGCCGCTGGACGTTTCAAGAGTGCCGCGAACTCTGTCCGGGATAAAACAGCTTGATCATACAATCGGCGGCTTCTACGAGGGAGATGTATCTGTATGGACGGGGAAAAGGGGCGAAGGGAAAAGCACCTTTCTCTCCCAGCTGCTAATTGAGGCACGGGAGCAGGGCAAGATAATATGCGCATACTCCGGCGAATTAAAAGCTGATAGGTTTAAAAATTGGCTCTATTTGCAAGCCGCGGGAAGTGAAAACATTCTAACAAAAGCTGACAAGAATACAGGGAGGGAGCTTCCGGTATTGAACGCATACGCTTCTCGGGCGCTTAACGAGTGGTTTAGGGAACATCTATTTTTATATGACCTGTCGATATCATCTGCTCACGATGCAGATAGCATTATTAAGGTTTTCGAGTATGCCGCAAGGCGTTATAGCGCTTCCGTGTTTTTGGTGGACAATATTATGACGGCTAGATTTAAAGCATCCAGTGATGCTAATTTCTATCGGGCCCAGTCAAACTTTGTTGGCCGTCTCGTTGAGTTTGCAAATCATTTCGGCGCCCATGTGCACATTGTTGCTCATCCTCGAAAGGGGGAAATCCGGGACGGCGATGACGTGTCTGGCATATCGGATATTACAAATCGCTCGGCAAATGTTTTTAGCATTGCGAGGTTATCTGAGAAAGACGCTGAGTTAAAGGGCTTTGACTCAGTCATTGCCATTTTGAAATGCCGGGAGCACGGCGACCGGGCGCAAATAGGGTTGAAGTTCGAGTCAAAAAGCAAGCGTTTTTACCATTACAAGGACGGTTCCCCGGACAAGAAGTACGGCTGGGAGCCTGTAGCGGAACAGGCGACATTTGAAGCGCTCCCGGACGATTATCTGGTGCCGTTTGAGAAGGGAGGTTGAGAAATGCGCGTTGTAACAAACAAGAGAATTAGGCCAAGAACACAGTCCCGGATTCGCTCTATCAGAATGAAACCATTAACCATGACAGAGATCATAAGACTGGAGCCGCGAATAAAGGCAATACTTGAAGCAGCAAAGCATGATACCAGAAAGAACCGAGCCTTAGCATACTCCGTTTATAAGCATCAGTTACAAGGCCTTGTCGGATGGGGAGCGGAGCAAAAAGGGCTCAGAACGAATGAGGCCTATGAAGCCACTGTCACAATGTTATGTGATGCGCTAAAAATATAAACAAAAAAAGCTGCCGATGAGCAGCCTTTCATATGCGGAAATCTATTATTCAAAATTATAGCATATGAAAGGCGGACTGTCAAATGGCGACAAATGAAGAACTGGCTTTAAAAATACAGCAGGGGCAGCAGGAGTTGCTACACGAGCTCTGGGGACAGGTTGAACGTTTTGTGCGGTATACAGCAAACAAGGTAATACGGAAATTACCAGAGGGAGTAC
>JAAZFZ010000255.1 GCA_012511485.1 Clostridiales bacterium
AGTGCCGGCGATCTTCTGAGAGCACTCAGAGCATCAGAAAGAGCACCGGGGCAAGAGAGAATCTATTCTGCCGGCGAAAAAGAATGGGATGTCTGGTGTGAAAGGAAGGATTCGGGTGTCCCGATAAATCCAGCAGTTCAAAAAGAGTTATCCTCGGTTCGTGACAGCCTTGGGCTCACTCAATACAAATTCCCGTGGGAATAATGGTTTTCAATATATAACTAATCTGTTGCATAAGCCACTGCGATTTAAGAAAATTGCAGTGGCTATTTTAAAATCATATCAGGAATTAAAAACATTAATAGCACTCAAGCTCAACATTCAAATCAGCGGGCTCATAATAGTCACTGGTAAAGCCATTGATTACTGGTGTAATCAGCTTTTTTATCCCCTGTTTAAATACGATATCTTCAAATAATTGCGCTGCTATTGCTTCTTGAAATGAATCCCTTGGATTAAAGCCTATAAAATCAAAAAAGCTGTCAAGTCCGTTATCAAAGAGAAGCTCGCATATAATACCCGAAAAAGCGTATGAAATGCCGGACTTCAGGCAGCAGATAAGCAAAGTTACCTCCACATCGTCTGCCTTAATATTCTCATCGCCCGCAAATTGAGCCCCTAAGATAGTCGAAACAAGCATTGGAACGGAATTGTAATTGCTTTCTGGAAATTCTGCTCCCGCAAGTAATGCGATTTTTTCGAGGTTTGCTTCAGAATTTTCTGAGTTGGCATATATAGGCAATTTCAATGCATCTGTTATATACGGCATGAGCCTTTCAAGCAGTTTATATACCGAATCGTTTGGAGACAAATCCAACAAATCGGCAATTTTCCTTGGTGTTCCTAAATAGGAATCAATCCATTTAGATATACCGACTTGAAAAAAACCTTTGCTGTAGGAAGTGAAGTCTTGATTTATTGCATTAATCTGAACATCAGTAAACCCTATAGGCAGGAATGTTGTATCAATATGATTGACATAAAAGGTATTTACAGAAACTCCATCATCTGAAAATGTAACTTTTCTGAATGGATTAGGAGATGAAATCAATGAGCCCGTCATTATATCATAGATTCTATTCCCTTTTTTTGAATCGAACTGTGCAATGTCATTCCCATGAAAGTGTCCGCTGAATACAAATTTAATGCCCCAGTCAGCAAACTTCTCGGACACTTTTCGGTAGCCATCAATCAATAAGCTACCTTCAATCAAGGATTCACCGAAAAAATGCGGTATTATGGCATGGTGCATGATGCCAATTAAATTCTTACCGTCATTCTTTGCCTGAATAGCTTGCTGCTCGACCCATTGCAAAACACTGTCATTAACTTTGCCTCCGTCTTTACCGTAAACGCATGAATCAACTGCAATCAAGCGGTAATTTTCGTTAAGCTCGGCGGTATATGAGCAGGAATTAGCATCAACGCAAAGAGCTTCATTATATCCAAAATCAGCAAAAGCTTCCTTGAACATAACAGTTGATTCAAATTTGCTTATATCATGGTTGCCGTTAATTAAAAATATTTTCTTTCCTGCCTCTTCTGCTTGTGCAAGAATCTGTGCAATTGCATGGCGGTAATCTTGCCTGTCGGTATCACAAATGTCGCCGGGTATTAGCATGATTTCGGTATCGGATTCAATGAATGTTTCAAGAACTGAACGAAGTATTGCTTCCGATTCATAAGAAAGCTTGCCCTGCGAGTTTACATTTCGGTACACCTCATATTTTTGAGAGTCATTTACGGGCAAAGCGTTGAGAAGTGCAGCAGCCTCATAATGAGTGTCAGATACTACTAGAACCTCAAGATTATGTTTGTTATCTGCAGCTGCTGTTATTAGGCATAAAAATGATAGAACTAAAGTAAGCAAAACACAAATTATTTCTTTAACTGTTTTCATATAATACCCTGCCTTATTATTTTTAAAAATTTTACCATATTTTTACAAATTTATCAATAAAAAATATAATCGAGTAGGGTGCGCAGTTTAACTTGCAAATTAATAAAAGCAGCCATTATTCAACCATATACGATTAGTAACCGCCCTTTGAATG
>JAAZFZ010000256.1 GCA_012511485.1 Clostridiales bacterium
CGGCAAAGCACAGCTGTTAATGAGGTTCTGACCGAGGAAGAGATAGAAAAAATTATGTCGGTTTTTGAGAATCGGAGGCTTGAATTCTTTATTGCCAAAGCAAATAACGAACAATAATTTTAGCAAGAATTAATAAATAATTCTTTAGTGGTGAAGTGCATAAACGCTAAAAATTATTTATCTTCGATGGCATTATTGTATATATTACTCAATTCTGAGTCAAGTTACGCTTTTTGCTGTCCTTCTTTTTTTGATTACAGATTTACTTGTTTATCATTTAATTTTTACTGTTTTGCATAAATCGATTTTCAATATTGGAAATTTTTATGATATATTACACAATACTGGTAATGTCATACTTCTTGCGATATCCCTATAAAACATAATCAATTAGAAAACTGCGTTAATTGAGCAGCTCTCACTCTTTCACCAAAAAATGTGTTTTACATACTTATTTTTTGTTGTAAATATCGTCTGCATTTATTCATCAACCATAGAAAACTAAAATCCTGTCGATGACTCGACAGGATTTTAGTGTTTTTATTAATTCATCCTAAATTCCCTATAAGGGCAAGATTGGCATCTATAGAAACATCTTTGAAAAAAGAACGTGAAAAATGCAAAAAACCCCGACAGTATCGGAGTTTTTCGCGAGACATCTATATTGTTACCTCTTTATGGTGCGGGTAACAGGACTTGAACCTGCACGGAGTTACCACCAGATCCTAAATCTGGCGCGTCTGCCAATTCCGCCATACCCGCATATAACTGACGGTAGCAATTATAGCAAAAGCAATTGACTTTTTCAAGCAAAAGTGCAAACAATTTTATTCCATTATGTTTCAAACAGTTTTTTTCCATTGCTATTCATTACTTTATATGCCTGCGTAAAGATGTGAGCTTTCTTTTTGAAGTTGCTTAAATCGTACTTGTCGAACTTTGTCAGTTGAAACAGGTGTCAAATATAGAATAATATGGTATAATTAAAAAGTTAATCAATGCCCTTCCCGCAGTGCGCAGTATTCGTCAGTTCGATGAAATTGATGCTTTCATAAGCAATACGGCGGAATACTTGATAAGAAGTCAATAATGCAAATTAAAGATTTGATGAAATAATCGTTTGCTCTTTTCGATATTCATCTATTACTATCAGTGCAAAAAGGGCATTTTCAGGGAGAGGGAAATTTTTAAACGGAAAACGAATGGGGGTTTGGAATTGCAAAAAGCAATAATCGCACTAATGTATGATTTTGACAAAACTCTAAGCCCGAAGGAGATGCAGGAGTACACATTTATACCCGAACTAGGCATCAATCCCGAAGAGTTTTGGAGTGCTTCCAACGGCCTTGCAAAGGAATATAAAATGGACAGAATCCTCGCATATATGTATTTGATGATTAGCAAATCAAATTCGGCAAATAAGTCAATTCGAAGAAATGATTTTGTGAATATGGGTAAGGGCATCGAATTCTTTCCGGGTGTTGAGGAGTGGTTTTCACGCATTAATGACTATGGTCGTGAGCAGGGAGTTTCAATTGAGCATTACATAATTTCATCGGGTTTAAAAGAAATCATTGAAGGTTCATCAATAAAAAAACATTTCAAGGAAATCTATGCATGCGAATTCCATTATAATGGCAGCGGCGTTGCAGACTGGCCGCTGCTTGCCGTAAACTATACCGGCAAGACACAGTTTTTATACAGAATAAACAAGGGTGTGCTTGATGTTTCGGATGATGATTCAATTAATAAATTTATCCCTGAGGACAAAAGGCGCATACCTTTCAGAAATATGATTTATATCGGTGACGGCTTGACGGATGTGCCGTGTATGAAGCTTGTGCGTTCAAACGGTGGGCAGTCAATAGCCGTTTACAAAAAGAAGGCAGGAGTTGAAGAATTGCTCAAGGATAACAGAGTCAATTACATTGTGCGTGCAGATTATTCTCAAGGCAGTCATTTGGATTCACTTGTAAAAACTATCATTGCTGAAATGGCATTAAAGGACAAATTGGTGAAGGTTAATCAAAGGCAGCTCAGTAAAATAAAATAAATATCTTAACTGTCAGGAGTGGAAAAGCATGAAATTGATATCCCCCGATTCGGCGCATGAAAAGGCTCTATTTGAAGCAAAGCCGTCGCTTGCATTTGATAACACAAAGGATTTTGAAGCGCAGCGTGATGTGCTGCGGGAAAAATTCCTTGAGCTGCTGGGTGATATGCCTCAAAAGGCTCAGCTCAATGTAAGAATCGAATTTGAAAGAGAGCACAATGGCTTTTCTGAAAAGCGAATTATTTTTGATGCCGAAAGGGATGTTCAGGCGGTATGCCACCTGTGGGTTCCGAAAACGGGTAAAGAAAAATATCCGCTGGTGGTCTGTTTGCAGGGACATTCAACGGGTATGCATATTTCAATGGGGAGGCCGGTTTTTAAGGATGATAAGGGAAAAATAAAAAACGGAGACCGGGATTTTGCCGTTCAGGCTATAAAAGAGGGATATGCAGCCCTTATTCTTGAGCAAAGAGGCTTTGGTGAAAGAAGAACTGCCAGAGCAAGCGGTGACGGTCCGAGGTGTCACATCACAGCAATGACGGCGCTGCTGCTGGGGAGGACTATGGTAGGCGAAAGAGTCTGGGATGTTTCCAGGGCGCTTGATGTTGTTTCACAATTTGATAATATAGATATGAACAAAGTTGCGTGTATGGGCAATTCGGGCGGTGGCACAACCACCTTCTATGCCGCCTGCTATGATTCCAGAATAAAAATAGCAATGCCGTCCTGCTCGATATGTACATATAAGGATTCAATAGCAACTATAGGGCACTGCGTCTGCAATTTTATTCCCAGCTCGGCAAAATACTTTGACATGAGCGACTTGGCGGCACTAATTGCGCCGAGGAAGATTATTGTTGTTGCGGGTAAGCTGGACGGTATCTTCCCGGAAAGCGGCGTTAAAGAGGCGTATGATAATATCTGCAATATTTATAAGGCGGCAGGATGTGAGGATAACTGCAGGATTGTTTGGGGCAATGAAGGCCACCGATTCTATGCCGACCCTTCATGGAAGGTTTTTAGAAGCCTGACAAACTGGTAAAGAGAGAGAATTGACTAAAGAATAACGCAAGCAGGAGCCGTATTGATTCTCCCTTTTGGAGTGCAATACGGCTCTGAATATTATATTCATTTTATGCTAAAAATCATACCCTGTTTTGAGCGTTATCTCAAATTTATCTTTGTCTGCAATGGGGGTTGAATCAACACCAGTCATAACCGGTTCTCCCCCCTTGGTTATGCACCACCACTGCTGTTTATCTGCGTCAGCAACAACACCTTCCACGGTTTCAATAAAAATGCCGTTTGCAGACTCAGTGCCCTCAATGAGTTTTTTTTCTTCAAGTGCCTCTCTGAGAAACTTGCTGTTTGTTTTTATCTCAACTGTTTTCTTTTGTGAATCGGAAAACACAATTTGAATTTCAATCCTTTTTGTACCCTCTGCAGAGCCTGTGTGAAAATGAAAATAAACCGCTGTGAATCCCGCTATCAATACCACCAGAAAAGCTGCTAAGGTCACCGTTACAATTTTGTTTTTTTTCTTATTCATACACTAAACCTCTCTTTAGAAGATTTTATCACCGCTTTTGCCCTTGAGTCAATGCTTTTTAAACTTTTTTGCAATATAGAATGATGCGGCACCGCAAAGCACTATACCTGTGGCTGACAGAAGCACCGCCTTATCTTTAACCCTTTCATCGGCATCGAGTATGTGTCTGAGCCTTGAAACAGGGCCTCTCCCGCATAAATCAAAATATGTGAGCGTGTATGTATTATAATGCTTTGTATCGTTTTCGTCAAGCTCAAAAACCCGAACGCCTCTTAAATCATTTCCGTAGCAGCGGAAGGATGCGCACGGTGTTTGTATTATATTTATTGAATCGAGCGTGCCCTCGAAGCAATTGGTATGATCGTGGCCGAATACAACCGCTCTGACATCTCCCTGCTCTTTAATCCGTTCAAACTGACCAAAGCTTGTTTGACATACATGGGGGTATTCGCTAAGTATGCCGGACGCCAGCTCTGGATTTAGTGTATAATACTTTCCATCTTTTTTCACTGAGTTTGGTTCACCCGCATCACATTCCTTGAGAAGACGGAGTGTTTCGGGCATAGGGATATGCTGAAACATCAGCGAATCAACCGGCTTGCCTTCGTTCTGCCTTTTTAATTCCTCGCTTTTTTGGACATACCAATCAAGTGTTTCCTTTGATACATACGCAAAGCCGTTTTCACCGTTTTCGTCATTCCCGGCGGAATCAAGCATCCAAAGATTATAGGCAATTGAGCTGCCGTCACTGCTGAAAATCGGGATATTATATGTATCACATTCAAGCTGCGGCTGAGTTTCGTTGAATTCCACGCAGTAATTATAGCTCTTATAGATTTCTGCCTGCTCTTTTTTTGAAAAAACATTCATATCGTCATGGTTGCCGTAGATAAAAGCAAAGGGTATTTTTCGCGCGTCAAGCGGTTTTAATATATATGTTAAAGCCTTTTTCATCCTATTATAGGTGTCTTTTTTATCAAAAACCACCTGCCTGGTGCCAAATATGGCATCATTGAGATGATTGCCCAAAATATTGTCGCCCGTCAAAACGACAAGATCGGGCTTTACGGCTTGATACGCCTTGTCAAGCATTTTGAGCAATGTTCTTCTTACAATCTGCAAATCCTGAGCATCGCTGACCTGCAGAATAACGAACTTTTTATTCTTATTAAAGCTGAGTTTTTCCTTATACATTTTTCTCTTGCCTCTCATATTTAAAAAACAGCCTTCGGCCAAGCAGCCGAAGGCTGTAAATAATTTATATATTATACTGTTTGTGATATTTCCGCAAGGAACAAGCCCGCAAGAACAAGGAGCTGCGCATCAAGCTCATTGACAACACCGTCATGGTTGGCATCGGCAGCCATAAGAACTGCCTGACTAACATTTTCACTTGAAAGCATACCACCTGCAATTAGCATGGCAGTGAGCGCATCGCAACCGTCGGTTTTGGAATTTCCGTCAAGGTCGCCGTAAATAACTACAACATAGCTTTCAATTATCTCATCGTTTTTAATGACATTGACAACAGTGCCTGTTCCGCACCCGTTGGCGGTGCTCCTTATATCAAGGGTACAATCATCCGCTGCAGGCAGCAAAAGGTTTTCAAGAGATTTTAACCCGACAGAAAGGCCGCTGATAACTTTAGAATCACTGTCGATGAGAATATTCTCCTCGGTTGCAATAATATAGGTGGCTTTAGTCCAGACGGCGGTCAGAGTGTCTGCTATATCATCTGTACCGTTGAAGGTATAGGTATTTGTTTCGCTGTTCCATCCGCCGTCGCCGCTGAACTCCCAGCCGGTAAAGGTATAACCTGTGCGCTCCGGTGCAACAACTGAAAACTGAGTGCCGTAGCTCATTGTTATCGTTGTAATCTCAGATGTGCCGTTCCATGAGCCTTCATTGGGGTTGACTGTTAAGCGGTAGCTACTAAACTCCCAGCTTGCCTTGAGAACATCAATCTGAGAATCCGTCCCGCTGAAGATATATGTTTTGCTTTCGCTGCTCCATTCACCGTCACCTGTTAAAACCCAGCCGGTGAAGGTGTAGCCTGTGCGCTGGGGCTCCTCAATTTGGATGGCTGTACAATACTGTTTAATTATGGTTGAAATGCCCGAATTTCCATTCCATGTGCCGCCTGAGGGGTCAATAATTAAGCCGAATTTTTTGACACTCCAGTCAGCAGTAAGGGTATCGTGCTGATTGTCGGTACCTATAAAGGTGTAGACATCTTCATACTCATTCCAGCTGCCGTCGCCGCTGAACTCCCAGCCGAGAAAACTATAGCCCGGTCGGGAAGGTATCGGCACGGCAAAGCTTGAGCCGTAGCCCTGAGTCACGGTCAGGCTTTGAGCCGAGCCGTTTATTGTGCCGCCTGAGGGGTCAATAATTAAGCTGTATGTGTTAGCACTCCAGCGGGCAGTCAGGCTATCGTCCGTTTCGTCAATGCCGGAAAAGTTATAAACTCCATCCGTGCTGTTCCATGTGCCGTCACCGCTGAACTCCCAGCCGTCAAAAGTATAACCTGTGCGAACAGGCACGGGAACAGTGTAGCTTGTGCCGTATTCCTGAGAAACGGTAAAGTCTGCTGAAGAACCGTTAATACTGCCGCCGTTTGGATTAATATATAGATTGTAAGTATTAATAAGCCATTGTGCTTGCAGAGTATCGGTAGTCGAATCTATTCCGCTGAAATTATAAATACTGTCAGCCTCGTTCCAGTTGCCGTCACCGCTAAACTCCCAGCCGTCAAAAGTATAACCTGTGCGAACAGGCGCGGGAACAGTGTAGCTTGTGCCGTATTCCTGAGTTACCGTCAGGCTCGGTGAACCGTCATTGTAATTTATGATAAGAGAATATGTGCTCACTGCCCAATAGGCATAGAGTGTCTGGTCGGCCGAAAGGTCAACAACCATATCC
>JAAZFZ010000257.1 GCA_012511485.1 Clostridiales bacterium
ATTTAGTGTCAATTATTATAATGGGCGGGTTAAAGTCGAATCATGTACAATTGAAATGAAAAAAAGGGTTTAATCTTAAGTGGGGTTTACTTTTGAAAACGCTGTTGATGTAATTGGCAAAGAAGTAAATATTTAGTGAAAGGTCAAGAGGTTAATGTTATCTTCAAAGCAAATAATTGAAAAAACCAAAAAAATTGGTGCGGCAAATTATAAACCAAAGGATGTTGTTATTGAGCACGCATCGGGAGTTATGGTTTATAACCCTGAGGGTGAGCAGTTTTTCGATATGCTCAGCGCATATTCGGCACATAATTTCGGCCACCTGCACCCAGAGATTGTGGCGGCTGCCAAGGAGCAGCGCGATAAGGTTACCCTGACCTCAAGAGCCTTTCATAATGCAGTGCTTGGCGATTTTTACGAGCGGCTTTCGCAGCTTACTGGCAAGGAGATGGTTTTACCCATGAACACCGGTGCAGAGGCTGTTGAAACTGCACTCAAAACCGCCAGACGCTGGGGCAATTTCGTTAAAGGTGTGCCTGACGGGCAGCAGGAAATCATAGCCTGTGGAAACAATTTCCACGGCAGAACAATATCCGTCATTTCCATGAGCACAGACGAAACTGCAAGAAAAGGCTTCGGACCATTTACTCCGGGAATAAAAATAGTTAAATTTGGGGATGCCCGTGCGCTTGAGGATGCAATAACCGAAAACACCGTTGCTTTTATCGCAGAGCCGATTCAGGGCGAGGCAGGCGTTATTCTCCCGCCGGAGGGTTATCTGAAAAAGGTCAGGGAAATATGCACAAAGCACAATGTTCTATACATAGACGATGAGGTGCAGACAGGCTTTGCACGCACGGGTAGAATGTTTGCAGTTGAATATGAAGCTGTTGTGCCCGATATTTTTGTTCTGGGCAAGGCTCTGGGCGGCGGAATAATGCCCGTTTCCGCAATTGCTGCTGACAGGGAAATTCTGAGTGTCTTTGAGCCCGGCTCGCACGGCTCAACCTTCGGCGGCAATCCGCTAGGCTGTGCCGTTGCACTCAAGGCAATGGATATTGTTATTAGGGATAACTACCCTAAGCTTGCTCTTGAAAAAGGCAAATATTTCATGGATAAATTAAGAACAATCAGGAATCCGAAAATCATCGACATCAGGGGCAAGGGGCTGCTTATAGGAGTCGAATTCTGCTGCCCTGCCGAAGGGTATGTCAATGAGCTTATCCGCGGCGGTGTTCTCGCAAAAGAAACACATGAGAGGACAATTAGGTTTGCGCCGCCCATTATTATCACATATGAGCAGATAGACAAGGCGTTTGAGATAATCAAAAGTGTGCTTGAGGCATAATTATTAGAAAGCATGATACAGTTAAAGGGACTTCCTCCGATGATTCAGAGGAAGCCCCAATTTTATAATTATTATTAATATGTTTTCAGCGGTATTCGCTTATTTTCAGAGCAAATTCATCAATGTTTTCTGCACCCTTTAGTGAATGTATTTTTGCCTTGACAGCAACTTTTATTTCACCGCCTTTTGCTGTGTCAAACTAGATAAACAAGCAAACACCGGCGATTATACTTTAATTTAAAAATCTACCATATCAAAATCCGGCGAAGGCACCACCTGACTGACAGTCTGCAAGAAAATATC
>JAAZFZ010000258.1 GCA_012511485.1 Clostridiales bacterium
CAATTTTTCTGTAGATATCGATTTCCTCATTGCTCATGGCTAATGCACCCGAAACTGCACTGAAGAACTGCTCCTCATTTTCACTCTCAAAGCTAAAAGTGAACGGTATATTAAGTTCATTTTGACCCGGAATATCGGTAGCTGCAACAGCTGTCCCGCAATATGCTGCCTCGACGAGAGAGTAATTGAAGCCCTCGCTCCTCGATGCCGAAACAAAGACATCCGCCAGCTTATAATATGAAGCAACATCATCTCTCGGCGGCAGGAGTCTTATCCAATTCGGAATCTCGCCGCAAAGCTCAATGATTTGCCTTTTTGCTTTTTGAGCATGGCTGGCAACGCAAAGCAGCAGAACAATATTGTGGTTTTTATCATATTTCTGAAGTGATTTGATTGCCGTATCAATTCCTTTTATGTGAAAATCATAGCCGAACATCAAAACCGTTGTGTTATCTGATTGGTTAACAAATTTTTCTCTGCTTAAATTCTCAAAGTTCTCGAGCCTTGAAAAATCAACGCCGTTCATTACTGTGGTGCAATTATGCCCACGCTTTGAAAACTCCTCGGCAACTGAATTACTCACACAAATAAAGGCTTGCTCATTTATCACCCGCTTGCGCAGGGAATCCAGAATTGGTCTTACATCTTTTTTGGGCTGGCTGTGTGCATGGACAATGTGAGCAATATCTCTGTTGAAGATTAGAGCAAGTCTTATAGGAATATAGAGGTTGTAATTGATAAAATGGGAATGAATAATGTCTGCATTGAACCTGTGAATCAATTCCCTAAGCTCCTTTGCCGCTACCACTATACTATCACTTAGAAAAAAGATTTCAAACCCGTTGCTCTTCATTTCTTGAACCCATTGCCGTTCTTTTGCCCTTTGCGGAAAAACATAAATCATACGCCCGCCGTCTTCGGCAAGCTTTCGCTCAAGAGCCATCATTGAGCGAATAAAGTTGCCGGGGTAGGCAGCTGCGTAGTTCATAACCTGCAAAACATTATGTGCCAATTACATCACATCCGGTTAGATTTATACCACTCAACAAACGCCCTTATACCCTGTGAAAACTCAGTTGAAGGATTATAACCCAACACTTCTTTTGAATGGGAAATGTCGGCATATGTTCTTTCAACATCACCCTGCTGCATACCCTCTTTTATAATAATAGCCCTTTTGCCGACTGCAGCTTGTATCACTTCAATCATTTGTTTGAGCGTTATGGTGTTTGATTCACCAAGGTTGAAGATATCATATCGCTTTTCTTCATTATCAACCCATCTGACAGCCTTGAGCACTCCGTCAACAATATCATCTATGTATGTATAATCACGCATGGTGCTACCGTCGCCGAACACATGAATAGGTTTGCCGTCAATAATGTTTTGAGTAAATTTATAGATTGCAAGGTCCGGCCTTTGCCTCGGACCGTAAACGGTAAAAAACCTCAGGCAGGCAATATTCATATTAAAAAGGTGGTGATAGGTGTGGCACAGCAGCTCGCAGGATTTTTTTGTTGCCGCATTTGGAGAAATAGGCCTGTCAACATTATCTGTTTCGGAAAAAGGGACCTTTTTGTTGTTGCCGTAAACAGAAGAAGATGACGCAAAAATAAGCTTCTTTGTACCGACGCTTCTCATGGCTTCAAGAATATTCATTGTCCCGACTATATTCTGCTTTACATATAATTCAGGGTCAACTATAGAGGGTCTGACTCCTGCACTTGCAGCAAGATGTATGGTAACATCCGGCAAAAACTTAGCGAAAGCCTTCTCAACAAATTCCTTATCCCTTATGTCACCTTCATAAAGGCACAAGGAGCCGCTTTGCTTGCCGTCTTTATAAAGCAGCTCAATATTTTCTCTTTTGAACTGCGGGGAATAATAATCATTGAAGTTATCAATAATCGCCAGTCTGATATCCTGTTTGAGTAAAGCCTGCCCAACATGGGAGCCGATAAACCCTGCACCGCCCGTTATCAAAACTGATTTCATAATTATCTCCCTTAGCCGTTAATCTGTTCTTTATACTTTGCATCGTTTATGCATACCGCCATATAGCTGATAACAATCAGCGTGTGAATAATTGAGCTGTAATATGTCACCATGCTGTATTCTAATACAATAACAAGGCAAATAAACGAAAAGAAAAGGAGCGCTGTTCTCTGACCCCTGAGCAATTGTTTAAGTAGCTTCACGAAAAGATACAGATAAAACCAATAATACATTATTAACCCTACTGTGCCTAAACCGGACGCGAGTTCGATATAGTTATTATGGGCATATAGAGAAATTGAGCTGTATTGACTCAGGTAGGCAGAAAAATTATTCAAACCGATGCCTATTACCGGATGTTCAAGAAAAATCTTTGAGCCAATATCAATAAAAAATGTTCTCTGCGCAAGGCTGCTGTCGGCAGTCGAATCCTCCGTGAAAAATTTAGCCATTGAGGAAAGCCAGAAGCCGACTGTATTATAAAGATAAGGCACATTGAATATTGCAAACAACAATAAGCCCGCAATACCGAAAATCAAAAAAACATGCAAAGCATAATGCTTTTTTTTGGTGTTCAGAACAACAAGTGAAATGAGACCGAGAATCGAGATGAACAGCGACTTTCTTGAGCTTGTCATGATGACCATGAACATAAAAGCGGCGGTGAAAATCAAATACGGTTTTTTGTTAAGAACAAGCCCCTTATATGCAGAAATAACAACAATCACGGCAAGAAAAATGCCGGTTGAATTAGTATTGTATCCGGTTACACTGCCCAAAAAGCCGGACGACCATTCACTGACGGGAGTATTGATTAATATATAGGCAGACATTATTACTCCCGTGAAAATGAGCAGGTCCAGCACCCTTTCAAAATCACTTTCGTTTTTTATATAAATCTGAATGCAATATGTAATAACAAGAATCTGTATCATTTTTTCAATGGGCTTTATCGTTGCTTCAAAGTCAAACGCCCATAATAAGGATGTAATACAGTAAGCAATAAAAATCAAATACCAGATTGTATGAATATTAATAATAAAGCTATTGCTGTTATTTTGCCTGGCAATCATATTAACAAATGTCAGAAAGACAAAAATAAAGAATGCGAAATAATAAACATAGTTTGCGCCTTCATCTGCGCCACCTAATGTTGTCATACACACTAAAAGAAGTAGGAGGCTTAAATCATTGATAAAACCGATGATTCCCCGTCCCGTCTTTAGTTTTAGGATACCGTTCTTAAACTCGAGCATCTATATTTTTCCTTTGCTTTATAGTATCCTTTGCCAAACTTTCCGAAAAAAGTGCATAATTGTTTGCTGCGCTGAAATTTTCTTCCCAAAACAGTCTTGTGCTTTTTCTAAAGCTTTCATAGTTCACAGTGCTCATTTGAGCAAATCCTTTTATTTTTTCGGCCAGTTCGTCATCGGTAAAATCCTTGTCTATTAGCGAACCCGAAACATTTTCGAGTACTATCTCTTTTGTTCCTCCAACATCAGTTGCAGCTACAGGTATGCCAAAAGATATGGCCTCCATAATTGAAACGGGCAGGCCTTCACTGGCACTTGTGTTGACAAACAGGCTTACACTATTGTTTTTATAATACTCCAGCACCTCACTGTTGCTCACGGAGCCGAGGAAGTGGGTCTTTATAAAGCTCAATTTCTCTGCTGCCTTCGCTCTAATTGCTTCAAGCTCTTCCCCGCCGCCTATATGAGTCCATTCAATTTCATAGGTGCAGCCCTTGAGAAGTGCGAGCGAATCAACAATCCTGTCAATCCTTTTGACGGGCACTGCTCTTGAGCAGGATACAATTCTGAATGTATTATCATAGCTGCCCGTGCCCATATCGGAGGTGCCAAGATATGATACCCTTATTTTTTCAGAATGCTCGGGAAAGGCCTTTCTCAGATATTCCTCACCGTCGGCTGAGCATGGATAAATCGCATCAAATGCCGAAACAAGCTCTTTTCTCAAAGGGAGGTAGTTCAATTTGTTGGCATATTCGTAGAGGTCATATCTGTGCGCACGGGAAATAAGCCTGACATTTATGCCCCTTTTCTCCAAACTCTCTCTTAGCAACAATGCCACCTGTGCGGTTACAAACAACCAATAGCTGTATAACACTATCTCATCAAATTGTGAAAAATCAATATTTGATATATACGAGTCAATCTGCTTGAAATGCCTTAGAGAGCGTGACTGAAAAAACTCAAGAAAGACCCTTTTCGGCACAGAAAAACCTATTCTGCTTTTATCTTCCTTATATTCTTTTGTAATTCTCAGACTTCTCAGTGCGCCTGATAAAACATCGCCAAGCCTAGCTGTTACTCTTCTGCCCTTTGCGGAATTGACACACTCAACTCTAGACGGCAATAATCTTGTAGGCTTATCGTTTTGGTTAATATCCAATGGAAAGACTATGACTCTTTCGAAGTTACGGCTGTGATATGTAATCTCGCTTTCCAGAAACGGCTCTTCGAAAGAATAGGGGTATCTACTTGTCAAAATAATTAAACATTTAGCCATATTCATACATTAACCTGCATCAGGCAGGCTTGTCCTCCGCCTTGTTTTTATCTCCAACTCTTTTGGCAAGCTCCTTGCAAAAATATATTGGTGAAACAAATATTGCCCTTGCGCCGTACATTAAGGCGTCTATGGGCTGAAAGCTGCGTTTTGCTGCAACAGATAATACAGCATAGTGCCGGAATTTTACATATTTCTTTTCGTCCTGAGTGAGCATATTCATTTTTGTCTGCTTGAGCTTATAAAGTGAATTCTCACCATTGATTTTGTTTGAACCGACTGAAACACGCTCCCCGTCATGAAGGTACTGAATAATCTGAGAGCCGGGCATATAACCGATTTTTATTCCGCTTTCAATCATCCTCCACATGAGCATAAAATCCTGACCCATTGGCACATCCATGAACGCACCCTTTTCGATGAGCACGGAGCGTTTAATCATAAATGTGGATGTGGGGCCAAGAGAGTGGAGAATATGCTGCTTGAGCAGCTCCTCATTTGCCCAGCTGTTAACATATGAGTGCCTGCGAAACTCAACAAGAACCCCCCTGTCATTGTGCAGGTACACATCGGTGAATGACATATCAAGAGAGTTTTTCTTCATAAACTCAAGCTGCGTACAGATTTTTTTCGGCAGGTAAATATCGTCGTCATCAAGAAAGGTTATGTATTCACCTTTTGCAGCTTCAATGCCCTTGTTTCTTGCCAGCCCTCCGCCGAGTGGTTTTGAATTGAGAATGTATAAAACCCTGTCGTCATTTTCAAATTGTTTCATGATCTCCTGAGTTTTAAGCCTTTCCTGAGAGCATGGGAGGTTATCATCAACCACAACGACCTCAACATCGGCATCAACTTGAGCTAACACAGAATTGACAGAGCGAGCCAGATAATGCGGCCTCTTATGTGTCGGAATTACCACACTAACAGTTTCCACCAAAGCTCTCAATCCTTTCACAAATGATTGTTGATTTACAACCCAATTGTAGCATAAAAAAAAGCATTTGTACATATAGGATGTTGACAATGTTTGTCAAAAATAAAAAGGCTGCCGCTTATTGCAGCAGCCTTCATATCATTACAAGTATTAAATGGTGTCACCTGTTGTAATTGAGCTGTAAGCGCTATGCATCGTACCAGATGAATCCCTCTATATAACAAATGATCTTGCGTACCAGATATCACCTTCTACAATATTATTCTTTGTCAGTGAATAAGTTCCAACTCTTTCATATGTCTTGCCGCTACCCATGAGAACAACTGAAGGCAGCGCATTAATATTAAATAAGGAGGGCTCATCAACAACATATTTAGCCTTAGTGACTAAAATTCCATGTTTGATAATAGTGAATTCCGGGGCGACGCTTCTCTCTGCATAGAAGGTTAATTTTTGGTTTTCCGAATCAATTACGGTGCCCGTAATCCTGGTTGCTACGGCATGGCCTGTGACGGTTTCTCCATAAACCGCCGTTAAAGAAATATCTTTATTGATATAGAAGGAGTATCTCCTGTAGTAACTGACTATTTCGTTTGAATTGGCATCAATCCAGTATGAAAAGGCTTTGCCCGAACTGTCCGTCTCGGGAGCGCTGACCTTTGCAACCGAATAACCGGGGTAGAGACCCGCACCCGTACAACCTGTGCAATTGACGAACTGGACATTATAGTTGACCGGAATGGGCGTGTATATAGGCTTAATAATAACATAATCGGTGCAATATCTGAAGCTTTCAGGCGTCTTGTCCCACTTGACAAAATTAAAGCCGGGTAGCTTAGGTGCTTGGGGAGCGGTTACCAGTGTGCCAGAAGCAATCTCATAATTCTTAATCAAATTTCCTGCGTTATTAAAATATCTTGCAATATAGTTCCCGTCGAGTGCAGATGAAAACTCTGCCCTTAAAAAAATACCATTTACATTTGTTATATCAAAGGATTTTTCATAGCTGAGAACCTTTTTATTTTTCATGTCATACCAATACATGAATGAGTCACCGAAATAATCTTCATCGACAGTAAGGTGGAAGTCCAGCCCTACATCAAGGTTGTTTTGAAATGCAGTATAAATCTTTTTCGGTTTAGTAAGTTGGCTGTGTTCGAGATAAAGAAGACCTCCGCCGCCAACCTCAAATAAAACCGTAGCCTTTGAAACGGCTGTAGCCATAAAAACTGAAGATACAGAGGTTATCAAAATCGCCAAAACAAAAAAAGTTGACAAAAGCTTTGATATCACCGTTTTTTTTCTAAACATAGTTCTCCCTCCAAAGTCTACTTTAAACAGTAATATCATTTTATCATTTTAAATATTGGAAAGCAAGTAATATTATGCAAAAAAACTGACATATTTTTATTCTCTGTGCCACTTGACTCCCTGCACAGTATCTTCAAGGGTTATTCCCATTGATTTGAGTTCATCCCTGATTCTGTCGGCCTCTTTCCAGTTTTTTGCCTTTCTGGCGGCAGTTCTTGCTTCAATCAGGGCTTCAATTTCGGTATCAAGGCTTTCCTCAGAGCTGCGGTTATACATAATTCCGAGAACATCAGTAAGCTCGTCGAATATCTCTATTGCCTTTTTGCACACGGCTTTTGATGCATTTGCTTCAATTACATTGATATTTATATCTCTCACCAGCTCAAAAATGCTTGCAATGGCATCGGCGGTGTTGAGGTCATCATCCATAGCTTCAATGAACTCTCCGATATGGCGAGAAAGCTGTGAAATAATGCTCTCATCCTTCCCGCTGCTATCCAAGGTGGAGTTTTTTAATAAAAAATCAAGGCTGTTCCGGCAGTTATAAAGCCTTGAAAGGGATGAGATGCACTGCTCAATAATTTCAATGCTGTAATTTATGGGGCTTCGGTACTGAGAAGAAATCATTAGGAAACGGATTGCCTCATAGCCGTATTTTTCGGCAACATCACGAACCGTGAAAAAATTGCCAAGTGATTTGGACATTTTAACATTATCAACATTAATATAGCCGTTATGCATCCAGTAATTTGCAAAGGGTGCGCCATTGCAACATTCGCTTTGCGCTATTTCATTTTCATGATGAGGGAAAATCAAATCCTGCCCACCACAATGGATATCTATTGTTTTGCCCAAATAGCGTCGAACCATGGCAGAGCATTCTATGTGCCAACCCGGTCTGCCCTTGCCCCAGGGCGAATCCCAAAATGGTTCTCCGGGCTTTACGCTTTTCCAGAGTGCAAAATCCATCGGTTCTCTTTTAATCTCACCGACCATTATACGTGCACCGCTTTCTAAGTCGTCAAGAGGCTGGTGCGAAAGCTTGCCGTATTCACTGAATTTGCTCGGGCTGAAATAGACATCGCCCTCAACCTCATAGGCGAAACCCTTGTCGATGAGAGTGCTTACTATATCAATAATTTCATTAATGTTTTCTGTCGCCTTAGGGTGATGTGTTGCCTCGCGGATATTCATCCCCCGGGCATCCTTCCAGAATTCCTCAATATACTTTTCAGATATGTCGGAGTAGCTCACTCCTTCTTCGTTTGCACGTTTTATAATTTTGTCATCTATATCGGTAAAATTCTGAACAAAGCTGACCTTGTAGCCTCTGTATTCCAAATAGCGGCGCATAACATCAAAAACACAAAGCGGGCGCGCATTGCCTATATGAATATAATTATAGACAGTCGGCCCGCAGGCATACATCTTGAGTTCGCCCTCTTTAATTGTTTTGAGTTCTTCCTTCTGCCTTGTTAATGTGTTGTAAATCCTCATGTATTATCCTCCTGAAATGACAAGCCGGAAAACCCGTGCTTTTCTGTCTTGTATCATGCGATTAATTCTCACAAATTTCTATTTTATTGATTTTTTGCTCTATCTCATTGATTTGAACCTGAAGTCTGGCTATTTCCTGCGCAACAGGGTCAGGAATATGAACCTGGTCAAGCTCCTCTATTCTTGTTCCGTCAAGCTTGACTACTCTTGCGGGAACGCCTACAGCGGTTGAGTTGGGAGGAATCTCCTTTAGCACAACTGCACCTGCGGCAACTTTGGTATTGTCGCCTACCTTGACAGGGCCGAGCACCTTTGCCCCCGAGCCAACCATGACATTATTCCCCAGAGTCGGGTGACGCTTGCCGGTGTCCTTACCCGTTCCGCCAAGGGTTACGCCCTGATAAAGCGTCACATCTTCACCGATAACAGTCGTTTCACCGATAACTACGCCTGTACCGTGGTCAATAAAAAACCTTCTGCCTATCTGAGCGCCGGGATGAATCTCAATGCCTGTTTTTTTCACCGCACGCTGTGAAATAAGGCGAGCCAAAAAGAAAAAACGATGCTTATAGCACCAATGAGCCTTGCGGTGCATTCTAATTGCCCGCAAGCCCGGGTAAAGAAGCAAAACTTCAATTGCCGAACGAGCAGCAGGATCTCTGTCTTTAACGCAGGCTATATCTTCTTTTAATCTGCTGAACATAAGGTCACCCCTTATAATGAAGATAAATAAAAATCCGCCGCCCAGAAGACGACGGAGACATATAGCTCAGTCTACAAAAGCAGGCTCAGTATATTGTACTATATTAGTGATTAAAATGCATCACTTTTTTTATTAAAACACCAAAAAAACGTTATTTTTGTGAAAAATCAACCAGTTTACTGCTCTGAACAACATAAATTATGCCTGAAATTACTGTCAAAACTGCCGTTATCCAGAGAAGCAGGTTCGAAACAAAAGGCAGGGTAAAAGTGCCGTCTGCCGGAAAAATATTGAAGCTCTCATGAATCTGGTAAAGAACGAGAATAACAATTGTGAAGGTCATCTGACTGACCGTTTTTAGCTTGCCCCACATATTTGCCGGTATTACAATCCCCTGAGCGGAGGCAACAAGGCGGATTGAAGTCACTGCAAACTCCCTTGTCAAAACAATCATAACAATCCAAATGTTGCAAAGCCCCGTATGCATAAAAGCAAGCAGAGCGGCGGTGGTTAGCATTTTATCCGCAACAGGGTCGGCAAGCTTGCCGAAAACCGTTACCTGCAGGTTTTTTCTCGCAAGGCGGCCATCAATGGCATCTGTAACCGAACCGATGCAAAAAATAATTGTTGCGGCAAGAATATGGTACGGAAAATCCAACAGGAAAACTGCCAGAAATACCGGAGTTATAATCATTCTTAAAATTGTTAATTTATTGGGTGTATTCATTTAAACCTCCAATAATCTATTCAATGACCTCGCCCAAAAGGTCATAATCGAGCTGACTGAATATTTTTACATCTACGAAATCGCCTTCATTAAGTTCACGGCTGCATGTAAATTTCACTAATCCGTCAATTTCTGGTGCATCCATATATGTTCTGCCAACATAGCTATCAGTATAGCCATCATATTCCTCAACAAGCACACGGAATGTTTTGCCGATTCTCTCATTATTTTTAACGGATACTATTTCGTACTGATCCTGCATAATGACTTCACTGCGGCGGGTTTTGACACTATCCTCAATCTGGTCGGGCATATCGTTGGCGGGAGTGCCCTCCTGCGGTGAAAAAACAAAGCAGCCGAGCCTGTCAAATTCTGTTTTATTTATGAATTCAGCAAGTGTTTCAAACTCCTCCTCACCTTCGCCGGGGAAGCCGGTTATAAAGGTGGTTCTGATAACAATATCGGGTATTTTTTCTCTCATCTTCTCAATAAGGGTTTTAATCTCCTCTGAGGAGCCTCTCCTGTTCATTGCGGTGAGAATTTTGTCGTCAATATGCTGAAGGGGCAGGTCAATATAATGAACTACCTTAGGCTGTGATGACATGACCTCAAGGAGCTCATCCGTCACCCTGTCCGGGTAGCAGTAGAGCAAGCGAATCCATTCAATGCCGTCGATTTCACATAATGCATTGAGCAACTCGGGGAGCTTTAATTCCCCATACAAATCAATGCCGTAGCTTGTAGTATCCTGAGCGATAACGATAAGCTCCTTGACTCCGCTTAAAGCGAGCTGCTGAGCCTCATCAAGAATATCCTGCATTTCACGGCTCCTGAAATCGCCCCTGATTGAAGGGATTGTGCAGTAAGTGCAGCGATTTGAGCAGCCATCTGCTATTTTAAGATACGCCCAGTATTCGGGAGTTGTTAAAACTCTTTTGCCGTTTAGCGGCAGAGAGCAGTTGGGCGGGAAGGATAATAGCTGCTCACCATCAATCACTTTGCGCACTAAAATGGGAATCTCCGCATTTGTGCCAATACCCAGAATGGCATCAACCTCAGGTATTTCATCGAGAATTTCACTCTGATATCGCTGAGCAAGGCAGCCTGTAACAATAACCTTTTTGACAATGCCCTCTTTTTTCAGTTCAACAGCACTTAATATATTGTCAATAGCTTCTTTTTTTGCGTCATCAATAAAGCCGCAGGTGTTGATAATAACTGCATCTGCTCCGTTGAAATAATCTACAATTTCAAAGTTCTCTCTTTCCAGCGCTGCCATCATTATTTCTGCATCAACTTGATTTTTCGGGCATCCGAGAGAAATCATGCCAACTCTGTAAGCCATAGTATCACCTGAAAATTAATAATAGTCATGCTTCTCAACATCAAGTTCACGCATAGCACTGCGGATGTCGGAAAACGCATAGCCTAAACG
>JAAZFZ010000033.1 GCA_012511485.1 Clostridiales bacterium
ATAGACTTTGTAACGGATGCAGTAAAAAAGGCAGGTAGCAATCCTTGCCCTCCGATTGTTGTGGGAGTCGGTATAGGCGGTGATTTTGAATATTGCGCCTATCTTGCAAAAAAGGCATTGTGCAGGCCTGTTTCCATAAGGAACAGAGATGAATTCTATTCTGATATGGAAATCGAGATTTTGAACAGAATAAATGAACTCGATATCGGGCCGCAGGGCTTCGGGGGCAGGACTACTGCGCTCTCCGTTGCTGTTGAGGTAGCTCCCACTCATATTGCCGGCCTGCCCGTAGCGGTCAATATGGGCTGCCACGTAACAAGGCATGCAAGTATAAATATATAGATTATTTGTAAAATATCTTTAAAAATTTTTTAATGCTATTTTATTTTCTATGTAAATGTGCTATATTTAATACACTATCCCATATGGGATAGTTGAAATAAAGGAGATGACACTATGAAAATCACCATCGTTGGCCGCAAGTGTACACCAAGAGACACATTCAAGGAAAGAGCCCAAAAAACGCTCTCATAACTTGACCGTTTTTTTGGTGACGATGCTCAGGCAAAGGTGACAGTAACTGTCGAAAAATCCGAAAAGGTTGTGGAAGTTACCGTAATTTACAATGGTATGATTTTCCGTGCTGAAGAGAAAGCCGCCGAAATGATTGAAGCTCTTGATAAATGTGTTGATTCGTTAATTCGGCAGATAAGAAAGAATAAGACAAGGGTTGAAAAGCAGTTGAGGAGCGGTGCCTTTGACAATTTCATTGTTGAGGAATCAGTTTCGGAGGAAATTGACTTTGATGTTGTGCGCACAAAGAATGTCGACCTCAAACCTCAGAGCGTTGAGGAGGCAATTCTGCAAATGAACCTTCTCGACCATCAGTTTTATATGTTCCGTGATTCTGAGAATGATACAATCAGCGTTGTTTATAAGAGGAACGACGGAGGATATGGCGTCATTACTCCCAGAAACGGCTAAAATCCTGATTTTAATAATTTCGGGGCATTCCAGATTTTGGAGTGCCCCGATTTTGAATTTTTAGTTTTTCATTGATAATTGATAATAATAATGATATACTTAAGAAAAATTGAGACATTTTATCAAGAAAGGTTAATTATGCAAATAGATTTTGTTATTCCCTGTCTTTTGGGCATTGAGGGCTTGATTTCGGACGAGCTCAGGTGCCTTGGAGCAGAGAATGTCACTGCAGAAAACGGCAGAGTGTTGTTTTGTGGTGATGAATATATGTTGGCAAGGGTTAACATTAATTCACGCTATGCCGAAAGGGTTCAGATTCTTGTCGGTTCATTTGAGGCAAGGAGCTTTGAAGAACTTTTTGAAGGCACAAAGGCTCTGGAGTGGGAAAACTGGTTAGGCTCTGAGGATTCATTCCCTGTCAAGGGGTATTCAATAAATTCGGCACTGTTCAGCGTCAGCGATTGCCAGTCAATAATAAAAAAGGCAGTGGTAGAAAGACTCAAGCAAAAATACCGTTTAGAATGGTTTGATGAAACCGGGCCGGTTCATCAGATTCAGTTTTCAATAATGAAGGATAAGGTCAGCCTTTTGCTTGACACATCCGGCGAAGGGCTGCATAAAAGAGGATACAGGCTCGAGGCAAGCACTGCTCCGCTTAAAGAAACGCTTGCCGCTTCCCTATGTAATATCTCAAGGCTTCGCCCTTACCACAAGCTTTATGACCCAATGTGCGGCTCCGGCACAATTATCATTGAAGGCGCAATGATGGCCTGCGGCATAGCGCCGGGAGTAAACAGATTCTTTTCTGCAGAGAGATGGGATGTAATATCTTCGGCAGCATGGGACAACGAAAGGGAAAGAGCGCAGAGCCTTAAAAACATGGATAATGACTTTTTCGCCTACGGCTCCGATATCGACGAGGGCGTTGTAGAAATAGCAAAGCTCAACGCTGCAAGGGCAGGTGTCACAGATAAAATAAAGTTTTTTACCGCCGATATAAAGGACTTTAAGCCGCAGACTGAAAAAGGCACACTCATTTGCAATCCGCCCTACGGTGAGAGGCTGCTTGATATCCAGCAGGCTCGTGGGCTGAGTTCGGCAATGGGCAGGGTATTTGAAAAAAGAAAGGGCTGGTCTTACAGCATTATTAGCGCGTCTGAAACTTTTGAAGAAGATTTCGGACGAAAAGCCGATAAGCGCCGTAAACTGTATAATGGAATGATAAAATGTCAGGTATATATGTATTTCAAATAAAATAAGAAAAGGGGATTTCTTGTGAAACATGTATTCATGATTAACCCTTGTGCTGGCAAGGGCAAGGCTTTGGATATCATCAAGCCAAAAATCGAAAAGTACTGTAGCGAGA
This sequence comes from Clostridiales bacterium, assembly GCA_012511485.1. Lineage (GTDB taxonomy): Bacteria > Bacillota > Clostridia > Oscillospirales > Acutalibacteraceae > JAAZFZ01. Next base: position 2,351 of record JAAZFZ010000033.1, read on the forward strand.
ATTCAATTGATTCGGACATTTATGTTTCAAAGTCTTCGCAGGACGGCATTGATTACATGCGCTCTTTTGCCCAGAGCGGTGAACATGTTAGAATCTATGCCTGCGGAGGTGACGGTACTCTTTATGATGCTGTTAATGCGGTATTCGGCAATGAAAATGCCGAGGTTGCGGCTATCCCGCTAGGCTCGGGGAATGACTTTATTCGCCTGTTCGGTAAAAAAGAGGATATGCTCGATATCGATGCTCAGGTTAATGGAACGGCAATTGAGCTGGATGTTATCAGATGCGGTGATAGAATTGCCATTAATCAGTGTTCCATGGGTATTGATGCTGAGATATGTGCAACGCAGGCTTATTTCAAAAAGCTGCCGATTTTCAGCGGAGAATCAGCTTACACGGCGGCACTTTTCTATTGCCTGATGAAAAAGATAAATAATGAGTTTACAATTCAGATTGATGATGAGCCACCTGTCAAAACTAAGGTTTTGTTTTCCTTGGGGGCAAATTCTCGTTGGTACGGCGGTGGTTATAAGGGCGCTCCGCTTGCTATTCCCGATGACGGGCTGTTAGATTTTATTATAGTCAGAAAAACAGTCGGAAGGCTGGGGCTGATACCCTTGGTTAGCAAATATAAAGCAGGCCAACACCTCTCATGGGACATGACAACCTTCAAGAGAGGCAAGAAGATAACAATTCACTCTGACAATCTCGCGGCTGTGAATATTGACGGTGAAACTGATTATGCACATGACAGCACCTTTGAAATCATAGAAAAAGGCATAAAATTCGTTGTGCCGAGCAACTCTACATATTTTGAGGACAGAAAGAGCGGCAAAATAAGCTCAACGAGTTGAGCCTGTGTTTTTAACATAAATAAATGCCTGTGATTATTCATGGGCATTTATTTTACGGCACAAATTCTCTGTGCATATTTACTTTTTTTCGTGCTAACTGTATAATCAATTATTGAATTATATTATAATAGGGGACAGAAAATGGAGCAATCACAAATTGACCGAATAAATGAGCTTGCACGAAAATCCCGCACTCAGAAGCTTTCGGAGGCCGAGCTTCAGGAGCAAAAGGAGCTTCGTGCCAAGTATGTGTCGGCATTCAGAGCAAGCCTCGTTTCTACGCTTGAAAACACTTATATTGTTGACGAAAAGGGTAACAAGACAAAAATAAAAAGGAAGCAACAGTAAACGGAGATTTTAAATGCAGAAGCTAATGTCGTATATGCGCTGCGCTATGGAGCGATACAACATGATAGATGACGGCGACAGGGTTGCCGTTGGCCTTTCGGGCGGCAAGGATTCGGTTTCGATGCTTGCAGCTCTTGCTCGCATACAAAAATTCTACCCCAAATCCTTTGAACTGGTTGCCATAACTCTTGACCCGCATTTTAATGGAGTACAGGGCGATTATTCGCTTCTTTTGGAGCTGTGCAAAAAGCTGGAGGTTGAATTCATTCTAAAAAGAACACGGCTCTGGGATGTAGTTTTTGAAGAGAGAAATGAGGAAAACCCCTGCAGCCTTTGTGCAAGGATGAGAAGGGGCGCTCTGCATAATGCATCAATTGCAGCCGGTTGCAATAAAATAGCCTTGGGCCACCATATGGATGATGTTGCCGAAACATTTATGATGAATTTACTCAACGGTGGCAGCATTGGCTCCTTTTCGCCGATAACATACCTTTCACGCAAGGATTTGCACCTAATCAGGCCAATGATTTTTGCACGTGAGAAAGACTGTGTAAGGGTTGCAAAAAAATGCGACCTTCCCGTCGTCAAGAGCAAATGCCCTGTTGACGGCACAACGGAAAGGCAGGAAGTAAAAATCCTCTTGAATTCGCTCGATAAGAAATACGGCGATACAAGAGCAAAAATTCTCGGGGCAATGCAAAGAGGAAATTTAAGCGGGTATTGAAATATATATACGGTGAAAGGGATAATCATGAAACGAATATCGGCATTTTTTGCTGTTCTGCTGTGCCTTGTTGCTTTTTCATCCTGAGCAAAAAACAGTGAGTTCATATATTACAATTATGATTTGTCACAATATATTACTATCGGAAAGTATCTGGGGGCAGAGGTTCCCCTCCAATCAACTGAAGTTACTCAGCAAGCTTTAGAAAATGAGATTAACTATTGGCTTGACTACTACGGTCACACCTTCACGAAAGATGTCAAGGGTAGGGATACGGTTAAAAACGGCGATGTGGTTAATATTGATTATGTAGGCAGGATTGACGGGAAGGAATTTGACGGAGGAAGCGAAACCGACAGGGAGCTTGAAATTGGTTCGGGTGAATTTATTGAAGGATTTGAAGAAAACCTTATCGGTGCCGTAAGAGGGCGTACAATTAAATTTGATGTCACCTTCCCAAAAAGCACCGGCGATGAGCTTTCGGGAAAGGTTGCCGAGTTTGAGGTTACGGTCAACTCTATTAGTGAAAAGGTTTATGAAGAGCTGACTGATAAAATCGTCTATGACATGACAGAAGGGGAGTACGGGTCTGTCAGAGACTTTACTGCCTATGTTAAGAGATACCTTAAGGATGACATTGTCACAGCAAATTCCGAATTAGTCTGGGATACGGTAATCGATAATTGCAGGATTCATGGCTATCCGGAA
>JAAZFZ010000259.1 GCA_012511485.1 Clostridiales bacterium
GCCCCGTAACACCTATGCAGGCGACAGGGGCAAAATCATTTGTCAGCTGCTCAATAAGCTTATAGCACTTATCCAGAATTTTATGAGGATTCTGAATGCGCTCATACGGCTTTTGGCTTTTTATGGTAGTGTCATTGTCTGCAGTCAAACTGCGAAGAACCTTGCCGCTCTCCGAATCAATCGCAATGGCGCATATTGTCGTTGTTCCGATATCAAGTCCTATAATATTCACGAAAACACCCCGTCAGATAGAGGTTGACTGCAAATCAAGCCTCATTATTATATCCTGCTGAATAGCCGGAGAAAGGTCAAGGAAGTTCACAAAGGTGCCATGAATACGCATTATGTAAACTCCGCTCGGGGCATATTTCTTAGGGTTTGCCAGTACCTTGCGCAGAGTTTCCGGAGTGGTGACATTGACATAAAGATAGAAGGGTGAGGTATTGGTGTTCTTTTCATTGAAGAAGAGCGGGTCGGTTATTCTTTTTTTGAACTCCTCACCCTTGCCTTCGTTATCGGGCGATTTGAAGAATTTCGGGTCAATACCGAAATGGGAGGCATAGCCGCCGTTGAATTTTTCAAAGGGGAGCCTCATATTTGAAAGAATACGGAATCCGAGCCCCGAGCCTGCCTCGCCGAATAGCGGGTCAACGCCGTAATTTAACTCCTCCCTTGCCTTTCTGCCGTCAGGCGTTGCACCGACCCAATAGCCGTAAAGCAGGTGAGTTGAAGGGCTGCTCCAGTCCGCTCTGAATGAATTGCCAAGATAGTTCTTTTTGGATTTGACAATATCGGAAACCCTGTTTGCAACCTCTGCCGCTTCGCTGTCAACCCTATTATTAAAGTTACCGAATTTAGGGCAGGAGAGAAGGAATTCCCTAAGCTCCTCATCACCCTCAAAATTATTCCTGAGAGCGTCTATCAGCCTGTCGGCATCCTGCGGGCGCTTTTCAACAAGCTCGTCTATTGCCACAAGCGAATCGGCTATTACCGAAAGCCCGTGAATCAGGCAGCCGCTGGCATTATATTTTGTGCCCTGTCTGTTGGTATCCCTGGTGTCTATTCCGCTTTCTGCTCCGCCCATAAATACCGAAAGGAAGGGGACAGGCAGGCATGAAATTGACTTTGAAGCGCCGTTTGCCGCATCGGCCATATGGGTTGAAAAATAGTCAACATTTTTGTAAAATTCGCTTCTTATGTTCTTGAGAAGTGTCAGGGCATCGGTTTTTTTGGCTAATGTATCTATCTTTTTGCCCGTAATTGTCGAGTAGCCGTCATTGAGCGTCAGCTCAAGAATCTTCGGGAGGTTAAGCCAGCTGTTAGTTGTATTCCCGTTATCCTTACCCATTATCAGCGGCTCCTGGCAGCCCGCAACAGAGTAATCCTGCAAATCGTTCTTGTAAATTCCAGCCCTATTAAGAGTTACAAACAATGCGTCATCGTTAAAAAGCGACGGCGTCAGGCAGCCGGGTGTAAAGAAAAACCTTCCCATTTCTCTGTAAAGCTCAATGGGTGTGTTTTTGTGAAGCTTTATTGATAGAATCGGCTGCGGGACATTCATGTCATAATAAGCGTCAAGCATCGCATAGGATGTCGGGTTAGTTAAATCCTCACCGTCATTTGATTTGCCGCCGATAATTACATTTTGCGAGATTGCCCAGCTTCTGTCGCCGACATTGTAGAAAACAAGGAAATGCTTGAAAAGTGCAGCAGTTTCATCCCTATTCTCGCCGCTCATCTTACGGTAGGGCTCAAAAATCCTGTCGGCATTGCCGACTGAGAAGGCGAAGGGATTGGGCGCCTGCTCAAGGCACATGACCTGCCAGAGCAGCATGTAGGACTGCATAGCTTCAAACAATGATTCGGCACCATATTCAGGCACCTTTCTGAGTGTACTTTCGAGAAGAATCAGATGCTCCTTCCTCTCGGCATCGGCGGTCTTAGCCTGCTGTGCCGCAATATCTGCATATCTGTTGGCAAGCATCACAACACCCTTTAGGGTCAACTTCATGGCATTGAAATTAATTATTTTTTCCTCATCCGTTTCAACCGAAAGGCGGCAGTCAATGCCGTCCATAATGAGCTTCACACCGTATTTCAGAGCTGGACGAAAGTCGGGAACAAGGTGACCCGTGACCTGCTCAATGAAAAATGCAACCTCAGCCGTATAGTTTTCGTATTTATCATAGACGCATGTCAAAGTGCGCACATAGTCGCTCTTTTTTGTGTATTCACGCAGGGAATTAATCCTTTCCACGGTGAATTCTTCGTTCTGTTCAATGTCATCAAAAACTGATGTCGGGTCGCAGTAGCCGCAGAAGGTCTCAACACGGAATGCCGGGTTAATAAGCGCATAGGTGCGGGCAAACGCATCACGCTGGGTGCCGGCAAAAACCGCATTTTCGCTCAGGCTTATAGGCAGCTCGGAAAGAATTTTTGATAGCTCAAGAGCAGCCTTCATTTCCCTGGGCTGCTCGCCGTTTTCTTCATTGGCCTTTCTTGCAAGCTCCCTTGCCAAAAACCAGCCGTCAATCCTCTTTAAGCTTCTCTCCTCCTTGAAAAGGAGCTTTGCCATTTCTGTTGCCTTTACAGGTGAGTAATGAATTCTACTCATTGTAATACCCCCGTTTAATTAAGTTCTTATTAATCTCAGACCGTTATCAACAAAAGCTTCAATATAGAAGCTGTAATCTTCATCACTGACTTTTCCGTTTTCAACAGTGTATTGCAAACCGCATTGAGCCCATTTATCCTTGCCGTATTCATGATATTTTAACAGCTCAAATGAGCAGTTTTCGGTTTTGAGACATTTGAAGAAATCAACAAATTCCAGCGCATCCTCATTCGATGCATTAAAGCCGTTAACAAGAGGGATTCTGACCAAAAGCTGTTCCCGTTGGCTAAGAGCCTTTTTAATATTCTCTTGGGTTATCAGATTGTCATGACCGATGACCTCGGCATGCTTTTGACTGTCATAGTGTTTAAAATCCATAATAAGATAATCAATTAAACCATAAAGTTCCGGCAGCCTTTCATGGCAACCGTTTGTTTCCATAGCAGTATGTATATTATTGAGCTTTAAACCTTCAAGAATGTACCTTACTGCGGAAAACTGAACAGTCGGCTCACCGCCCGTGAGCGTTACTCCGCCCCCGTCAAAATACATGGGGGAACTTCTGACAGCTTCATCTATCAGCTCGTCTGCCTCCTGTTCGGTGCAGCTTAATCTATTAACCAACGTTTTATCGTCAAAAGATTTTGGAACAGTCATTTCGGCACCGCCGACAGCCATGCTTTCCGGATTTGAACACCACGGGCAACGGAAATTGCATCCCTGCAGGTGATAAACAAGCCTGTTGCCCGGCCCGTCCTGTGAAAAATTGAAACCCTTATGAAGCAGTTGTACTTTCATCTTCAACATCCTTATCCTCAGAGTAAAGAAAATCTTCAAGGAATGTTTTGTTCTTGTCAAGGTCTGCAAGCAAAACGGACTGGCCCTTTTTGGTTGCACTCTTCCATGATTTGTCTGCAGGAATTCTTGCCTGCTCAACATCATAGCGGATATATGAGAAAACAAAACCTATAGAAAGCCTTGTCAAAGCCTTGGGGCTCAAATCAGTCTCAATGCTGGGCAGAATATCGGTTGCAAGGTCCTTGAGCTCGGTGATTCTGGCATCCTTGACCTTTTCGAAAAGTGCCGTCATGACCTTACGCTGTCTGTATGTCCTCATAAAGTCGGAGTCAAGCTTGCGGATTCGGCAGTACCACAGAGCCTGAATGCCATCGAGGTGAACCCTTTCGCCAGCAGGAACGTCCAGCAGCTTGCCGTTTTCCTTAACACTAGAGCCCATGTAATCGGATTCTTTTTCGGTTACCTCAACATCAACACCGCCGAGCTTGTCAACTATTTGAGTGAAAACCTCAAAGTCAACCATAATATAATTGTCAATTCTAATATTAAAATTATATTCAATTGTATCCATCACAAGCTGGGCGCCGCCATAGGTACAAGCAGCATTGAGCTTTGCATAGCCACTGTCCGGGATATCAACCCAGAGGTCACGCATAAAGGAGGTGAATTTTATCTTTTGGTTTGCCCTGTCAATAGAGAGCAGGAGCATAGTGTCGGAGCGGGAGGATTCATCACTGACTCTTCTGTCAACCCCGATGAGCAGTATGTTCTGAACCTTGTTGTTATATGAAAGCTCACCTTCTGACACATAGACATTATCCTTATGACCTGTTTCATTGTAGTTAATTTTGACCATCATATTATATATATAGCCGTAACCGCCACAAAATATAATAACAATAACGAGAACAATAGCAATGATGCTTCTGAGAAATTTGTTCTTATGGGAGCTTTTTCTGCCGCTACTGATATCTATATTATCGCCCTTTGGAGGTCTTTGCCCGTTTCCACGGTTCTGCTGGCTGTTGTGACCTTTATTTTTGGAAGGCTTTGAGAAATAAATATCATCCATGCTTTTGTGCTCCTTATAATTTGACAATACCAATAATATTTTAAACCATATTTGAATAATAAACAATAGCTTTTGCCATTTTAAATTAATTATTTCAACATATTTGACAAGTGATGAAGTTTGATTTAAAATACTGAGAGTGAGCAGATTGGGCAGTTGCGTGCATCAGAGGATGCACGAGGAAAGTCCGAGCTCCACAGAGCAGGATAGCGGCTAACAGCCGCCGAGGGTGACCTTAGGGAAAGTGCAACAGAGATATACCGCCCGATTTATCGGGTAAGGGTGGAAAGGCGAGGTAAGAGCTCACCGGCGTGCGGGAGACCGCACGACCCTGCAAACCCTATCCGGAGCAACACCGATTGAGGAGTAGGCTTTGAGCCTTGCGCTTGCTCGGCGAATTCCTCGAAGGGTGGCTTGAGCCTGTTGGCAACGGCAGGCCTAGAAAGATAATTGCCTTAAAAGACAGAACTCGGCTTACAGGTCTGCTCACACTACATTTATGAGGTTTATTATGGGAAAGGCAAGCTATGTCCTCAAAAGAATAATGAAGATGGACATTTCCGCTATGAAAAATGCCGTGAAGCATGTTTCAAAGCGTAGCGGTAAGTGTGAGGCATTGGTTTTTCTCGATATGGTCTGGTGCGGCTTGAGGTATCAGGCAGGCTATGCGGACTATAATGTTTTCGAGCTTGAGCGAGCCAACGCAAAACAGCGCAAAACCTTTATCACAAGAGGCGTAAACAATAAATTTGTAAAACGATTCAATGACAGCGAACACTGCCATTTTTTTTCGAATAAGGATGAATTTAATGAACGATTTTCCGAATTTCTGGGCAGAGATTGGCTAAAACTCAGTGACAAAGAGAGTTTTGTCAAATGGGTCAACGGCAGGGATGTCATTATATCAAAGCCCCGTGACGGTATGTGCGGCAAGGGTATAGTGAAGCTTAAACCAGCTGATTTTGCTAATGCTGAGGAATTATTCAGCTTTCTAAAAAACAACGGCTGCGGGCTTGTTGAGGAATGCCTGACTCAGCATGAAGACATGAATAAGCTCTACGCCGGCAGTATCAACACAATAAGGGTTGTAACAATTAACAAGGGCGGCAATGTAAGAATTATATGCACCTTTGTCCGAATCGGCAACGGCGGTGATGTTGATAATTTTAACAGCGGCGGCATGATGACAAGGGTCAATTTTGAAACAGGCAAAATAATGTTTGAGGCGGTTGACAAATCGGGCAAAACTTTTGAAGAACACCCGATGACCGGAGTTCGGATTAAAGACTATCAAATCCCGATGTGGCGGGAGGTTCTTGAGCTTGCCCGAAAAGCTGCGGCGGTGATACCTCAGGTCGGCTATGTCGGCTGGGATGTCGCAATAACGCCCAACGGTCCCGTTTTAGTTGAGGGCAACGAATTCCCCGGCCATGATATTTACCAGATGCCTGCCCACACAAAGGATAATTACGGGCTTCTTCCGCTGTTTGAAGCGGTCATTAATTCCTGAACACTGTTTTTTATTTGCGCATATGCTGTTATCAGGGGTGATGGCAGTGGTTGACGCAATAATATATTCTGCAATTCTTACCTTTGTATTATTAGGCATAATTGCCTGCCTTTTCTTTGTTATGCTTCGCATTCTTCAGCCCAACAAGAGGGAGAATTACAGTGTGGTTATCATTGCCCATGAGGGGGATAAGAATGCCGCCAGCAAGCTTTCGACTGCAGGCATGAGAGTATCACTTATCGGTGACAGCTCCAGGGCAAGAATAATCATGGTCGATTACGGAATGGATAAAGAGGAGCGCAGAATCTGTGAGAATATGTGCAGGACTTCAAAGGGCTTATACTTATGCAAGCCGGAGGAAATCACACAATACATACA
>JAAZFZ010000260.1 GCA_012511485.1 Clostridiales bacterium
ATAGTATCATATCCCTACACTCATTGTCAACAGCTTTTTTGACCTTTTTTGACCCTTTTATCCTACCTGCCGCGTGTATCAATCACTATGGATTGCATTATATATATTATTATGTATATATAAACAAAAATTTAGTATATTTAATATGTAAAGTATAAAAGCATTACATCTCAAAATACAGTCATAATAACAACAATATACCTATATATATGAGAAAACTAAATATATGTGTAAATAATTCCGCTTTACATTATATGTAGATAAACAGAGCACCGTGATTGCTATTTAAATTCGGTTGCTAAGGTGTCAGTGCATAAAATGCAGCCTCCTTTATTTGGAGGCTGCAAAAACTGTTTTCTGCTTACCTTGGGCTTTACGGATTAATACATCCCGCCGCCACCCTGTGCTGCTGCCATGGCGGCAGCATTTGCAGCTGCGTCGGCCTGCGGATTTGGCTTGTCAGTTACAAGGCTTTCGGTTGTGAGAACCATTGCCGCAACTGAAGCTGCATTAAGAAGAGCTGAACGGGCAACCTTTGTTGGGTCAATAATACCTGAGGTTGCCATGTCAACATACTCATCCTTTGCAAAATCGTATCCGTAACCATTTTTTCCGCAGTTTATTATCTCATTGACAATAACTGAGCCTTCAAGGCCTGCATTTTCAGCTATCTGGCGCAGAGGCTCCTCAAGTGCCTTGAGGACAATCTTAATACCCGTCTTTTCGTCAGCGTCATCTGTTCAATCAAGCAAAGAGCTAACTTCGGGCATGGAATTGATAAGTGCAACGCCGCCGCCTGCTACATAGCCCTCTTCAACAGCGGCCTTTGTTGCTGAAAGAGCATCCTCAATGCGCAGCTTCTTATCTTTCATTTCGGTTTCTGTTGCAGCACCGACACGGATAACAGCAACACCGCCGGCAAGTCTTGCAAGACGCTCCTGAAGCTTTTCACGGTCAAAGTCAGATGTAGTATTCTCAATCTGTACCTTTATCTGGGCAATTCTTGACTTGATGGCATCCTTCTCGCCTGCGCCGTCAACAATAATTGTGTTTTCTTTTGTAACCTTCACCTGACGGGCACGACCAAGCTGAGAAATCTGTGTATCCTTGAGTTCAAGCCCGAGGTCGGAGGTGATAACCTCGCCGCCTGTAAGAATTGCGATATCCTGAAGCATCTCCTTACGCCTGTCGCCGAAGCCGGGAGCCTTGACGGCAACGCAGGTGAATGTGCCGCGAAGCTTATTGACAAGAATTGTTGAAAGGGCTTCGCCTTCAACATCCTCAGCAACAATAATAAGCTTATTGCCCGACTGAAGAATTTGCTCGAGAAGAGGCAGAATTTCCTGAACACTTGAGATTTTCTTATCTGTAATAAGGATGTAGGCATCATCAACAACAGCCTCCATCTTATCTGTATCCGTTACCATATATGGAGAAATGTATCCACGGTCAAACTGCATTCCTTCGACAACATCGGAATCAGTGACATCGATTTTTGATTCTTCGACGGTAATAACGCCGTCGGAAGTTACTTTTTCCATGGCTTCGGCAATTATTTCGCCAAGCTCCTCATCGCTGGAAGAAATTGTGGCAACGCGAGCAATATCTTCTGTGCTGGAAACAGGCTTGGAATTCGCCTTGATTGACTCTATTGCCTTTGCGACTGCCTTGTGAATTCCCTTTTTAATAACCATCGGATTTGCGCCCGCAGCGACATTTTTCAAGCCCTCACGAACAAGTGCCTGAGCGAGCAGTGTTGCGGTTGTTGTGCCGTCACCGGCAGTGTCATTGGTCTTTGTTGCAACCTCTTTTATGAGTTGAGCTCCCATGTTCTCAAAGGGCTCCTCAAGCTCGATTTCCTTTGCTATTGTCACGCCGTCATTTGTAATGAGCGGAGCGCCATATTTTTTGTCAAGAACAACATTTCTGCCCTTTGGTCCGAGTGTGATTTTTACGGTATCGGAAAGCTTGTCGATACCAGTCTGAAGAGCCTTACGGGCTTCCTC
>JAAZFZ010000261.1 GCA_012511485.1 Clostridiales bacterium
AGTGAATTGCCGTTTTCATCCGCAGGCTCAAAATTGAACATATGATGTAATGATGTCAACGGTTTATTGCCAATTCTGGCATCAATATCCTCTCGGTCAACAATCACTGTACAAACTCCGTTTTCGGTTCTTCCCCTTCCCCTGAGGGCTTTGGCAAGATTATCACAATTTCCGGCTGATAAATCCATATAATAACCTCCGTATGTAAATGTTCTAATTTAATTATATGCTGCAGGCTCTGAAAAGGTTTGATAAAAAATGCACCCGGTAGCTTTGTTCCCGTTTATTCCGTTTGCCGAGTGCACACCCTTGCCAGTTTCCGATTGCTCCGTTTGCTTTGTGCAAACCCTCTTGCTATTTTGTGGTATATATTAGAAATAAGTGACTTTGGGTTGTTATCGTGTTTTGTGCTTTTGATAAAAATGAAGTCGGGCTGATTAAGGCCCGACTTACATTATTTTTGAGTTTTTTATTGGCATCGCCACTATTATGTGTAACTATATACCCGTAGTGAGCATTACTACATACAAGTCGTACATAATAGCAAGGAGTGATTATGCTGGAAAACCTAACGGAAATGCTCAAAGAAGTTCTTGGGATTATGTCCTTGAGATTATCAGCCGCGGGGAAACATACGGCTACGAAATAACACCCCGGTTAAACGACCTCGGTTTCACAGATGCCGTTGATGGAACTGTCTATACCATTTTGGTGAGACTTGAGAAAAATAAACTCGTGGACATTGAGAAAAAGCCGTCTGATATGGGGCCTGAACGCCCATTCATTTTTTTCGAATCAACAAGGTCATATTGTAATTTACGGTTTACCGCTTATTTCACACTTGCTTCTCTTTAATAAGATCTCTGATTTCAGCAAGCAATACTTCTTCTTTTGACAGTTCGGGTTCGGCAGCCGGTTCTTCCTCTTTCTTTTTCTTGAAAGAGGATAATAACTTAATCATCAGGAAAATAGAAAGTGAAATAATGAGAAAATCTATTACCGATTGCAAAAACGAACCATATTTAAAAGCTACTTCAGCAACTTCTTCGGTGGCAGGTGTAATAACATACTTTAGGTCTGCAAAATTCACTTTTCCCATTATTAAACTAATCAAAGGCATTATCAGGTCATTTACAAGTGACGTAATAATTTTCCCAAAAGCTCCACCAATTACAACACCGACAGCTAAATCGATTACATTGCCTCTCATAATAAATTTTTTAAATTCCTTTAACATATTAACCCTTATTTCTTTTCTGATTTAATTAATATACCTATCACATAGGTTCAAAACCTTGCTTATCCCACCATTCTTCTTTAAGCTTTTCATATTCATCTGCAAATTGCTCCAAGTGTTTTTGCTCCCATAAGGATAACATGTTATAAAACTCTTTCAAATTTTTATCATCTGTGTCTTGGGAAGCAGAATTGTAAAATTTAATTGATTCACGCTCCATTTGAATAGCAATACCAAAAACAGAAACTGCTAAGGAAACACTTTTCCTGTCTACGTTCGCCCAACTGAAGATTTTCTGTGTTGGGACTTCAACTTCAAATGTTAACAGCAAATTATCTTCTGTGTTAGAATTTAAACTGCTGTATATTTTTTTAAGCCACTCAACATGCATTAATTCTTCTTCAGCCAAGATTTCAAAAGCTTTTTTAGGCTCATCGGCTTGCGTTTGCTGTGCTGCAAGCTTGTAAAACTCATAGCCTTCTATTTCATTGATAATTGCTTGTTTTATAACTGTTAACTCTTTAAGACTCAAAAATTTCACCTCTATTAAAATCATTCTATGGATATCGTTTTATTACAAATAATTATAGGGCAAGAGTATGTTCTATTTCTATTATGAATGTATTAATATTTTATAAACTTAGCCCCCGGAACGCCGCAAATACTGCATTTATCCGGTCGGCCTTTCTCAATATTACCGCAGACCGGGCAGAGATAGTAGAAAACTTCTTTCGTCTGGTCAAGGTTCTCTAACGCTTCCTGATAA
>JAAZFZ010000262.1 GCA_012511485.1 Clostridiales bacterium
ATTCCGTCGGCGAACTGCCACTGATCGCCACGGAGCTTCTGATTATCGGACTCGTTTGTAATATATGCCAGTTCAACTAAAATAGCGGGCATTCTGGTTCTTCTCAGGACATAAAAAATGGTGTTTATCCTGACTCCGTTGTCCTTAGTACCCACAGCCTCAACTATTCCGTCGAGCACCCTTTCCGCCAGCCAGTTAGCCTGTGAGTATTGATGGTAGATATAAACCTCTGACCCGTTTATATTCGGGTTTTCATTGGCATTGCAGTGGATGCTGATGAAATAATCCGCTGGCCAGTTGTTTGCCATGTTCACCCTCTCGATAAGGCTTGTCGAGTTGTTTGTCCCCAGCACCGTGTTTGGTGAGGGTCTTGAAACCCTCGCATCAAAACGGGGATCTCCGTTGAGCAAATCTCTGAGATAAATCCCAACATTATATGTAACATCCTGTTCAAACAGACCAAAACCGGAAGCGCCGGTATTATGAAATCCCGTAGGATTGTGCCCCTGGTCAATAAAAATCTTGATAGCCAATTCATCACTTCATTTCTGTTATTACTATCATTATATTTTTCTCGCCGAATCTTGTTCAATTTTTTGAGCAAAGCCCTCATATTGTACTTGCTATTTGAAAAAAGGTAATTATAATAGTAATGGGAGTAATATTTATGAGTCAGGATTTTGGGTTCTACGGCAAGGGGCTGGATGGATATACGCATTATAACGTGGCATTTGATAGGAACTTCAAAGGCGGCTCAGGCGGAGGTGGTGGAGGGAAACCTTCAGGAGGCTGCGGGGGCTGTCTGACATTGGTGATTCCTGTTCTTGTAGCGATAATTATTATTTGCTTGCTGCTCATATAAAAAACGGAGTGCCTGAAACCAAATCAGGCACTCCGCTGTGTTTCGGGCAATTTATTTAAACAGTAAGAGCATTGGTTTTGTTATTGAATTTCAAAAACTGAGGGGATTCGGGCAGGGAATTAATATAGCACTGCGAATCACTTGTTGCAAGCCATTTGAACACCGGCTCTTTAAAATATTCAAATTATACCAAAACAATAAAAAGGATTCGACAAGAAAAAATCGTTTACAATGAAGTGCATTTATGTTATCTTAATACTGATTACTTTTTACAGTGGTGTGGTATTGATTTTTCCGCATAATTTATGATGGAAGACATTCCCCACCGCTTGACAGCGAAGAGTATGTGCGGTAAAAAGCAGTAGACACAAAAAACGGGAGTTGAGGGTTTGAAAAGCAGTGCAAATGATGCAATAGAAAGGGCAGCTTCGGTTGTGCCTTCCGAGAGGCAGCTTATTTGGCAGGATATCGAATTTTATGCTTTCATACACTTCGGCATTAACACCTTTACTGATTCCGAATGGGGCAGCGGCGGCGAAAGCCCGTCGATATTTAACCCTACAAGTCTAAATGCCGAGCAATGGGTCAAGGCAGTTAAAGCGGCAGGCATGAGAGGGCTGATTCTCACCGCAAAGCACCATGACGGGTTTTGCCTGTGGCCCAGCAAGCTCACTGAGCACAGCGTCAAGAACAGCCCGTGGAGGGACGGCAAAGGCGATGTTGTTATGGAGGCTTCACAAGCATGCAAAAAGCATGACATAAAGTTTGGCATATACCTTTCCCTTTGGGACAGGCACGAGCCAACCTACGGAGAGGGTGAGCCTTACAATGAGTTTTTTAAAGGCCAGCTCAGAGAGCTTCTGACAAACTACGGCGAGCTGTTTTGCGTCTGGCTTAACGGAGCCTGTGGAGAAGGCACCTCGGGCAAAAGGCAAAACTATGACTGGCAGGGCTATTTTACACTTATCCGTGAGCTTCAGCCCAATGCGGTTATATCACGCTGCGGGCCAGATGTCAGGGGGTGCGGCAATGAAGCGGGAGTGTGCAGGAGCTCAGAGTGGAGCGTTGTTCCGTCTTACCTGCGCATTGCCGAGAGCGACTACTCAGAAAGGCAAACAAAAAAGCACAGTAATGTCATGGCACTTGACCTTGGCAGCCGCAATGCAATTAAGAATGCCAAAAAGCTCATCTGGTACCCTGCCGAGGTGGATGTTTCAATCCGTAAGGGCTGGTTTTATCACAAGGATGAGGATTACACGGTAAAGCCGCTTTCAAAGCTTGTCGATATATACTATAACTCCGTGGGTGCAAACGCCTCCTACCTGCTCAATGTGCCGCCCAATCAGCAGGGTCTGATAGAAGATAGGGATCTCGAAACCCTTATTTCTCTTGGCGCACACCTTGAATATAGTTTTCAGGAGAACCTTGCGGAGGAATCCGTCATGACAGGCTCTGGCTGCCTTGACAATGAGCACAACCCACAGATGGCTCTTACTCCAAGCCCCGACGAATACTGGCATTCGGGCATGTATCCCGTCAAGCCCTGGCTAATTCTCGACATGGGCGACGATTATGATATTGACAAGGTGGTTTTAAAGGAGCATATAAGAACAGGCCAGCATATTGAAAAGTTCACGCTTTACGGTGAAATAAAGGGTAAATGGAAAACTCTTTTTAAAGGAACCGTAATAGGCCACAAGAGAATTTGCCGTTTTAAAGAGGTCAGGATTCAGCGGATAAAGCTTGTGATTGAAAAAACGAGGTGCTTTGCAACAATAGCCTCATTTGAAGCATACTGACCTGAAAAACCCCGGAGGTGCTAGCATGAAAAAAGAAGCGCATATTCTTGAAATGCCGCTTGTGGCATTGAGAGGTCTTGTTGTTTTTCCCGATTCCAGAATTCATTTTGATGTCGGGCGGGAGAAGTCTATAGCCGCACTCAAGGCGGCAATTGGAGGCAGCCAGGAGGTTTTCCTTGTTGCTCAAAGGGATGTTTCATCGGACGACCCTAAGCTCGAGGAGCTTTATAATATAGGCGTTATTGCGACCGTCAAACAGGTCTTAAGGCTACCGAACAGTGAAAATTTCAGGGTATATGTCGAGGGTCTGCAGCGTGCGCAGCTGCTTGAAATAGTTCAGGAGAAGCCCTATTACAAGGGCTGCGTAAGGGTAAAAAAGGATACAACCGTCAGGGCTCAAGATAAAAACACTCTGGAGGCTCTTGTAAGAAAGGCAAAGGATGTTTTTGAGCAGTATGCTCAGATAGCCGCACAGTTGCCTCCGGATATGATTCTATCCGTATTGAAGCTTGAAGATGCCGGCCAGCTTGCAGACTATATAGCAAGCAATATCCCGCTTGAATATGAAAGCAGGCAGCAGATTCTCAATGAGATCAAACCTTTAAAAAGGATTGAGAGGCTTTGCGTTATTCTCTCGCATGAGTGTGAGGTGCTCAGAATAGAATCCGTTATCAGCAAAAAGGTGCAGGAGCAGCTGGATGAAAACCAGCGTGAGTATTACCTGCGTGAGCAGATAAAGGCAATTTCATCAGAGCTTAATGACGGATTTGGCTCCGAGGAGGAGATTGAGCAGTTCCGTGAGCAGATAGAGGAGCTCAATCTCAGCGAGGAGGCAAGAGCAAAGCTCATGCGTGAATGTGACAGGCTCGAAAGGATGGCTCCCCAGTCGCCCGAAAGCACTGTTTCAAGAGTATACCTCGAAACCTGCCTATCACTGCCGTGGAACAAGTTAACAAAGGACAAGCTAGACCTCAAGGCGGCACGAAGGGTGCTTGACAATGACCATTACGGTCTTGAAAAGGTTAAGGACAGAATTATTGAAATGCTTGCCGTGCGCAAGCTTTCGCCCCATATCAAGGGGCAGATTATTTGCCTTATCGGTCCGCCCGGAGTCGGCAAAACCTCCGTTGCCCGCTCAATAGCGAGAGCAATGGGCAGGAAGTATATAAGAATATCCTTAGGCGGAATACATGATGAGGCAGAAATAAGAGGGCATCGCAAAACCTATATCGGCTCTATGCCCGGCAGAATAATTAATGCCATGAATACTGTCGGCACCTCAAACCCGCTGATTCTTCTCGATGAGGTTGATAAGCTTTGCAGCGATTTCAGAGGTGACCCTGCCTCCGCATTGCTGGAGGTTATGGACGGTGAGCAGAATTTTGCGTTCCGTGACCATTATATAGAGATTCCGTTTGATTTGAGCAGGGTTCTGTTCATCACAACCGCAAATGACAAGTCAACTATACCTGCGCCCCTGCTTGACAGAATGGAAGTAAGTGAGATTGAAAGCTACACCCATGAGGAGAAATTCAATATTGCCAAAAGGCATCTTGTACCAAAGCAAATCAAGCGCCACGGGCTGACAGGCAATGGCCTGCGCATTTCGGATAAAGCGATTCGCACGATGATTGACGGCTACACCAGGGAGTCGGGTGTGCGCAAGCTGGAGCAGACAATAGCCTCTGTTTGCCGAAAGGCAGCGGTAAAGGTGGCAGACGGAGCGGGCAGGGTAACCGTAAAAGCAGCTGATCTCCAGGAGCTTCTCGGACCCGTAAAGTTTAAGTCTGAAAACTTTTCGGAGAGAAACGAAATAGGCTCCGTGAACGGCCTTGCATGGACCCCCGTGGGCGGCGAGATGCTGAAAATCGAAGTCGCCGTGATGGAGGGTTCAGGCAAGCTAGAGCTTACAGGCTCTTTGGGCGATGTCATGAAGGAGTCTGCCAAAGCTGCACTGAGCTTTATCAGAACCATAGCCGATACTCTGAATATTGACAAGGAATTTCATAAAAATAAAGATATCCATATCCATGTACCCGAAGGTGCGGTGCCAAAGGATGGCCCGTCGGCGGGTGTGACAATCGCAACAGCTCTGGCATCTGCTCTTTCCGGCACTCCGGTTAGGTGTGACCTTGCGATGACAGGCGAAATCACGCTCAGGGGCAGGGTGCTTCCCATAGGCGGGCTTAACGAAAAAACAATGGCAGCATACAGAGCCGGCATCAAAACCGTTATTATCCCAAAGGAAAACGAGAGCGACCTTGTCAAGGTGGATAAGACTGTTCGGGCTGTCTTAGAGTTTATCACCGTCAATTCGATTGATGAGGTTTTTAATGCCGCTTTTCTCGAAAAGGGCGGAAATATGATTTCCGATGACAGCTTACCCCTGCTTGAGCATATAGACAGAAAAAGGCCGACAATAACACAGTGAAGGAGTAAAAAATGAAGTTCGAGAGATTTGACTTTGAAGCGGCTTTCGGAACTGGTGTACAGCTCCCTCCCTCCACGGTTGCCGAGGTTGCCTTTGCAGGGCGTTCAAATGTGGGCAAATCATCACTTCTTAACAAAATCCTGAACCGAAAAAGTCTTGCAAGGGTCAGCTCCATGCCGGGTAAGACCGTAACGATTAATTTTTATTCAGGCGACGGCATTCGGCTTGTTGACCTGCCGGGCTACGGTTATGCGAAGGTTTCGCATTCCGAAAAAAAACGCTGGTCGGAGCTTATGGAGGAGTATTTCAGCTCCGGCAGGAAAATCAGGCTGGTTGTTCAATTGACCGATATGCGGCATGAGCTCACAAATGACGACCATACAATGCTGCTTTTTTTAAAGGAAATGGGTTTTCCGTTTATTGTTGTTATGACAAAAAGCGATAAGCTCAATAAAACTGAGCGAGCGCAACGACTTGAGCAGCTTAAAGTAGAATTGAAAAGCTATGGCAGCGTTGAAGCCATTCCATTTTCCGCGGTTACAGGCGAGGGTGCGGAAAAAATCAGGGAGCAGATAGAAAAATACACGGAGAGTGAATAGAGGATGTATGTATCGGATTGCATTGATATTAACAGTCAAGGGCATCTCACAATAGGCGGGTGTGACACAACACATATAGCTAAGGAATTCGGCACGCCTGTCTATGTTATGGATGAAGACGAGATAAGAAAGAACTGCCGCAAATTTGTTGAGTCAATTAATGAATACTACGGCGGAAACGGCATGGCACTCTATGCCAGCAAGGCGTTTTGCTGCAAGGAGATTTGCAGGATAATGGCGCAGGAGGGCATGGGGCTTGATGTTGTTTCGGGCGGCGAGCTATTTACTGCCACGAGTGTGGGCTTTCCCGCAGAAAGGATATATTTTCACGGCAACAATAAAACTTCTGCGGAATTAAAACAGGCTATTGATTACGGTGTGGGCAAAATTATAGTCGATAATATTCTTGAGCTTGAAACCCTTAACGAGCTTGCAAGCGCTGCGGGTAAAAAAGAAAAAATAATCATGCGCATAAAGCCCGGCATTGATGCCCACACGCATGAGTTTATAAAAACAGGGCAAATCGATTCAAAGTTCGGCTTTGCGCTCGAAACAGGCGAGGCCATGGAGGGCGTCCTCAAGGCAGTTTCAATGCCGAATATAGAGCTTGTGGGGTTGCACTGCCATATCGGCTCTCAGATTTTTGACCTTGACCCGTTTGAGCTTGCCGCAAGGGTAATGCTCGACTTTATGGCTGAGATTAAGCAGGCAACAGGGCTTGAACTCAGTGAGCTAAACCTCGGCGGCGGCTTCGGAATAAAGTACAAAAAAACGGACAGACCAAGACCCTTCAAGGACTATATGAAAAAAGTGTCTGAGGTTATAAACGAATATTCAAAGAAGCTAAAGCTGAAAACTCCCTCTATCCTTGTCGAGCCCGGCAGGGCAATTGTCGGTGCGGCAGGGCTGACACTCTACACTGTAGGCTCCGTCAAAAGCATACCGGATGTGCGCACCTATATTTCGGTTGACGGAGGTATGGGCGACAACCCGAGATATATCCTCTATCAGTCGAACTATGAAATAATCTGTGCAAACAGAGCAGCCGAAAAAAGATCGGCGACAGTCACCGTGGCGGGTAAATTTTGTGAAAGCGGCGATATTATTCAGGAGTGGACTCATGTCCAACCGGTCAAGACTGGGGATATTCTTGCTGTCCTTTCAACAGGGGCATATAACTATTCAATGGCTTCGCATTATAACAGAATCGGCAGGCCTCCCGTTGTAATGGTTAAGGGCGGCGAGCCCAGAATCATAATAAGGGGCGACAGCTATGAGGATATTATAATGAATGATATATAGAATTTTAGCAGGCAGTCGGAAGGCTGCCTGCTTTTTAAATAAAGATTTTATGACACAAGCGGAGTTTTTCTGCAGAAGTATTTCATTTTCTAATGCGTATAAAGATAAATTCAACTGAAGAATTCGTGGAGGGGAAATATATAAAACAACCCTTAAAAACCTTATTGTTTCATGGAACTTTTTGCACACTTTTTCATTCATGCGTTGAAAAATCGGCAAATCTGTGATAACCTTTAATTACCTGAAACTGGATATTGAAAAGAGCGAGGGATTTATATGCTGCGCAGGATGCTCCTTTTTTTCAGAAAACACATAATGAAATTAGATGACCGCTCTCAGGTTGAAATAGCAATTGAAAACGGTTTTAAAATGGGCGTCAACTGGCCATATAATGGAGGGCTGCATAATTGACCCCGGCCACTGCTTTCTTATAACATTGGGCGATAATGTTTGCCTTGCCCCGAGGGTTCATCTTTTAGCGCATGATGCAAGCACAAAGCAAACGCTGGGATACACAAAAATAGGGCTTGTCAATATAGGGAGCGGCTGCTTCATCGGTGCAAATTCAACCGTCCTGCCCGGGGTGACAATCGGCAAAGGCTCAATAGTCGGTGCGAATTCGCTTGTGAGCAAGGATATCCCCGAGGGGAGCGTCTATGCCGGGAACCCCGCAAAATTTATCTGCAGTGCCGAGGACTACTTTGATAATATGGAAAAGATGATGAAAACAGCTCCCATTTTCGATGACAGCTACACAATCCTGA
>JAAZFZ010000263.1 GCA_012511485.1 Clostridiales bacterium
ATCAGGGAACATCGGGCTGGGTTTCCACCGTGGTTGAAAAGAGCATGGTTGACACCTCCGCTATGATAGCCGCAATAGTCGGGGCTCAGCAGGGGCTTTATAATTACTTTGCGGAGCTCGAAACGGCGGGCAAGTGTCTTGAATGGGTCAAGGACCATCTTGCTCTCGACGAAATAAACATCTTCCTAAAAAAAGAAAGCGTTGTGGAATCGACCGAAACAAAATACACCAACCTCTATCAATATATGACTCAGGTTATTGATACAATACCCGCAGGCAGTCAGGGAGTTATTTTCACCCCGTGGCTGCACGGCAACAGATGCCCGTTTGAGGACCCCAACGCAAGGGGAATGTTCTTTAATATAAGCCTTGAAACCGGCAAAACGGAGCTTATCAGAGCGGTTGTCGAGGGCGTATGTATGCATATGCGCTGGTTTATCGAAACTCAGAATAAAAAAGTCAAAACAAGCGAAATTCTGAGATTTGTCGGCGGGGGAGCGCTTTCGGATGTCACCTCTCAGATTCTTGCGGACTGCACGGGATACGTGGTTGAAACAGTTGAAAGCCCGCAAAATGTCGGCGCAGTCGGAGCGGCGGTTGTAACAGCTGTGGGGCTCGGACTCATAGATAATCTCGCTCAAGCCAAGCCACTTATTCCCGCGCTCAAGACCTTTAAACCTAACCCGGCAAACAGGGCAGTATATGACAAAAACTATGAGGTTTATAAAAAGCTCTATAAAGCAAACAGGGAATGCTTTAAGGCTCTCAACGGTTGATGTACATAATAAAAATGTGATTTTTAAAAATAATTATTAACAATTATGATATGGTTTGACAATTATATACATTGCTGATATACTGAAATTTGCAGATTTTGCGGGGTGGAGTTATGGAAAAAAGAATTACAGCACTTCTTTTTGCTGTTTTACTCATAGTAGGCACTTTTGTTGCGTGCGGCCAGAGGTCTAAGTACGGCAGGGTTTATGTTGATGTTATAGGCGAAACATATATTCTTGCAACCGATAAGAACGGCGAAACCGTCAGGAGCAAGGAAGGCGACCTCTATGAAGTCGAAATGGAAATGCGTGACCCTACCGACAGGGAGGGAGCACCCAGGCTTGACGAGGACGGTAACTATGTAACAAAGCCATTCAAGTTCCCTAAATATATTCGCATTAAAGAGCCGAGGTTCAGATTTTTCCCGATTATTTTTAAAAAGGAGTATCTGCAGAATAAGGCATTAAAACTCCCGATTTTCAAAGGCTTTGAGCAATCCGACACCAGCAATTTTCACCTTTCAAATGAGGAGCTCGGCTGCTATATTAGCTGTTCGGTGGATAGGTATACATACGAAGAGATATCTTCCTACGGTGAAAAAATAAAGGAGTTTATTAAAGAATCAGGCGCTGATATGGAGGTTTCTGAGGACAATATAACTCTTTGCGGCGAAAATACTTATAGGTGTATAATCACAAACAACGAAGACAAGAATATTTTAACGACATATTTTTTTGAAAAGAACAATATGATTATTAGATTTCAGACACAGTTAAACATGGAAAGTGTCGGAAAGATTGACCTTGAAGCTCTTATAAACACCGCTGTTTTTTAAGGATGCTAACACTGAAAGGGGATTTTTAAATATGTTATTTACACAGGATATCGGTATTGATTTGGGGACAGCTAATACACTGGTTTTTTTAAAAGGCAAGGGAATAGTTATACGTGAGCCGTCCGTTGTGGCGGTTGACAAGCGCAGCAATCCTGCCAGAGTTGTGGCGGTCGGCATAGAGGCAAAGGAAATGATAGGCCGTACTCCCGGCTCCATCACGGCAGTCCGTCCGCTCAAGGACGGCGTTATTGCCGACTTTGAAATTACTTCCGATATGCTCAAAGCTTTTATTCGCAGGGCTGTAAGCAGTTCCCCTTTCGTTAAAGCAAGGGTTATGATTTGCATACCTTCGGGCGTTACCGAGGTTGAAAGGCGTGCAGTCTACGACGCCGCAAAGAGTGCAGGAGCAAAGGATGTTAGCCTTATTGAAGAGCCCATGGCTGCTGCCATCGGAGCGGGTCTGCCTGTAAGCGAGGCTACGGGCAGCATGGTGGTCGATATCGGTG
The DNA here is from genome assembly GCA_012511485.1 of Clostridiales bacterium. Classification (GTDB taxonomy): domain Bacteria; phylum Bacillota; class Clostridia; order Oscillospirales; family Acutalibacteraceae; genus JAAZFZ01. Next base: position 2,119 of record JAAZFZ010000263.1, read on the forward strand.
GCGGCACATCGGAGGTTGCGGTTATTTCCCTGGGCGATGTTGTCACATCACGCTCCGTCAGAGTTGCGGGAGATAATTTTGATGAAGCTATCATCACCTATATAAAGAAAAAGTATAACCTTCTCGTCGGTGAGCGCACCGCAGAGAATATAAAGATAAAAATTGGCTCTGCATACCCCTATGAGGGAGAGGGCGCAATGAATATCAAGGGCAGAAACCTTATGGACGGGTTGCCCAAGCATGCCGAGATTTCTGCAGAGGAAATAAGGGAGGCGCTTGCCGACCCTGTCAATCAGATTCTTGACGCAGTTCGTGCAACGCTTGAGAAAACACCGCCCGAGCTTGCATCTGATATTATCGACCACGGCATTATGCTCACGGGCGGCGGTGCGTTGCTCAGAGGGCTTGACAAGCTGGTTGCCGCTGAAACGAAAATTCCTGTTCATGTCGCTGAAAATGCCCTTGACTGTGTTGTTGACGGCACCGGTATCTGCCTTGAGAGCGACACGCTCAGCAAGATTAACAAGCGTTAATTTCGTTGACTGCTGATAAAATTATGAGGAAATTCAGATGCGCCGTTTTTTTAAAAGCACCAGTTTTAAAATTTTTGTTCTTGTAATTGCTGCGCTGTTCATGGGAACTGTTGTGGCAGCAATTTCGCGTGGCAACTCTTCGCCTTTGACCTCTGCAGCAGGCACTATTTTCGGGCCTGTGCAGAGGCTTTCATCTTTTGTGTCAAAAAGCCTTTCATCCTTTTCGATAAATTTTAAATCCTCCGCAGTGCTTTCGGAGGAGGTCAGCAGCCTTAAAGACGAAATCGAAAAATATCAGCAGGATCTTGTCGGGTATGAGCAGGCAAAGCAGCAGCTTGCCCTCTATGAAGAATTTCTGGAGTTAAAGAAGGGGCATGAAGACTATGAGTTCGTGTCCTCCTCAATAATCGGCAGGGACGCAACGGATTTGTTCTGTTCCTTCACCTTGAATAAAGGCTCCTCAAACGATGTTAGCGTCAATGACCCTGTGCTTTACGGCAAATACCTTGTCGGAGTTGTAAGCTCCGTTTCGGCAACTCAATGCAAGGTAAGTTCCGTTCTCAATCCGCAGGTGAGTGCGAGTGCATATGAAGTGCGCTCAAGGGAATCGGGCTTCGTCGAAACTACGGCAGAGCTTTCCGAGCAGGGGCTTTTGAGGCTTCCCGGCCTGTTAAGGACTACTGCGATTTCACCCGGCGGCATAGTCTGCACCTCCGGCACGGGCGGCATTTACCCCAGGGATCTTATTATCGGCACGGTGCGTGAGGTTATCAGCGGCAGTCAGGGTATCTCGTCCTATGCTGTCATTGAGCCCGGTGTGGATTTCAAACAATTGCAGGATGTTTTTATTCTTGTTGACTTTATAGGGCAAAGCTCGGCGGAGGATGACGGGTGATGCTGGGAATTAAAAAGGAAAATAAAAATATATATTTACGCCGTCTTATTTTGGGCGTAACGGTTCTGGTTACAGCCATGATTCAGAACACTGCGGGCCTTTTCCCCGATATTTTCGGAGCAAGGGCTCTGCTTCTTATCCCGGCCGTAATATCTATTGCCATGTTTGAAAGGGAGATTTCGGGGATGTTCTTCGGTCTGTTTGCCGGAGCTCTCTGGGATATGTGCTCCTATACCTCGTGGAGCTATAATGCAATTCTGCTCACAATATTTGCATTTACCTGCGGTGCATTAATAAAAAATATTATGAGAAACAACCTTGTCTGCGCTTTACTGCTTTGCGGTACGAGCACCCTTATATACTGCTTGCTAAGCTGGCTTATAGCCTATGTGTTTAACGGATATTCCACGGCATTAAAAGTGCTCTTTGAGCATTATATTCCGAGTGCGGTCTTTACTATGATTTTTCTGCCCATATACTATTTTTTCGTAAGATACATTTCCAAAAAGTTTAGATGATTTTTATGCCGCTCTGATTTGACAAACCCTTGCTTATTTGCTATAAAAAATAAGGGAGTGTTTTTAGGAGGTGATTATGTGAGAGAGAAAAAACCGTATACACGGGGCCTTGCGCTGATAATTGCTTTTGCAACGGTTATGTCGGCTTTTTCTGCAACGCTTGTGAAGGTTCAGATAGTTGACGGCAAAATCTATGCTGCTGCCGGCAATTCGATTTCATCCAAATCTGTTGCGATAAAAGCTGCAAGAGGCGAAATTCTTGACAGAAACGGCAGCCCTCTCGTCACGAATCGCCAGGGCAATTCAATTATATTTGAAGATGCTTATTTCCCGTCATCCAGGGAGCAGGGAAAAAGAAATGAAATAATTCTTAGTCTTATCAAGCTTTTTGAGCAGGCGGATGTCGAGTGGATTGACAATCTGCCGATTTTTCTCGATGCAAATGGAGAGCCCTTCTTCTCTGAGAACAGAGAGGCGGACATAGCCGCCATGAAAAGCAAGGATATGCTCAAACTAAACGACTATGCAACGGCAGAAAACTGCCTTGATACTCTGATTGAAAAATATTCCCTTGAGGAATATTCGCTTGCAGATGCCAGAAAAATCGCTTCGGTCTGCTATGAAATGCGAAGGCTTAATTTTAGCGTAAGCTATCCATATACCTTCGCTCAGGATGTGCCGACGGTGCTTGTTGCAAAAATTAAGGAGAACGGCTCCTTTTATAAAGGGGTTAATGTTGAAATTGTGCCCTACAGGGAGTATGTTGACGGGACGCTTGCGCCTCATGTGCTAGGCATGGTCGGAGCCATAAGCCCAAAGGAATATGCCAGACTAAAGAGTGAGGGCTACAAAATAACAGATAATATAGGCAAGAACGGAATCGAGAGAGCCATGGAAGCCTATCTGCGTGGGTCTGACGGAAAAAAGACGGTCACAACCTCCGGCGACGGCAAGGTTTCAACAACCGTGACTCAGGAGGCGAAGCAGGGCGATTCAATTATTCTCACTATAGATAAGAAGCTTCAGG
>JAAZFZ010000034.1 GCA_012511485.1 Clostridiales bacterium
CTATAAGTATAAAACCGTTCCCTTAATTCTATAATTTTAAAGGGCTGTATCAACACTTTCAAAGTCAGAAAGTTGATACAGCCCTTTTTATTATTCGTTTTTAAAGATTGATTCTTTTCTTCTTCCACAGCTCCTTTTTCAGGAACACTGCGCAGAGTACCCAAGAGCCGAGAGGTGCAAGTCCAATTGCAAGACCTACTCCGTTGAAGCCCCAACCCAAAACATTCACAAAGAAATATGTAAGAGGAATTCGGAGTATTAATGAATTGAAAATGGTGTTCAAAAGCGCAAAATTCGACATACCGGCAGCAAGAGCCAACCCGTTGACACTGAAGGTTATGCTCACAAAAAGGTAATCATATGCTGTTCTCCTCAGGTAGGCGGATCCGGTTGAAATAACATCTGCCTCCGAGGTGAAAAGAGCCATAATCGAGCCGGGGAAAAGCTGAACAACCAAAAAGACCAAAAGTGAAATTCCGAATGCCATTATTGTGCCTATCTCAAAGGTTCTTTTTGCCCTGCCGTATTCACCTGCACCGATGTTCTGACCTGCCATTGAGGATATTGAGGTGCTCAGGGCGAGCCCCGGCAGAATCGCAAATGAATTGACCTTGCTGCCGATTCCCTGGCAAGCGGAGGCAACCTCAGCATTCGGCAGGGAGTTGACAATAGAGGTAAGCGCCAGAAACGAAAAGGAAACAATAATATTCTGCACCGCCGAGGGAAAACCGATTTTAATTAGAGCAGCAGCCTTTTTAAAATCGGGCTTAAAATCGACGGCTCTGAATTCAATAAAAAAGTCCTTCCTGAAAAGGAAAATCAGCGAGAGGACGACGCTGAGAGCCTGTGAAAAAATGGTGGCCCATGCTGCTCCCGCAGCACCCATTCTATAATAACCTACCAGTACAATGTCGAGCAGCATATTTGTAACGGTTGCCGTAAAAACAAAATACAGCGGGCGTTTTGAGTCACCCATTCCTCTGAGTATTGCACTTATGGCATTATACATGAAAACGAATATTGTGCCGTACATGCAGATTTTAAAATATGCCAGTGTTTCCGAATATGCCGAATCGGGAGTGTTAAGAGCCTTTAGTATCGGGTTGCTAAGGCTTAGCATCACGCTAGTGACAACGGCACTGAGTATGAAGTACATAATTGTCATGGTGCCGATGGTTTTTCGCTGGTCGCCATATTTTTTTGAACCGCCGTACTGAGCAATAAGGACAGTGCCCCCGATTGAAAGCCCCAAAGCAAGCCCCGAAGCAAGGATATTTATCTGGCCGCCGATTGAAACCCCCGTTATACTTGCCTTGCCGCAAAATTTACCGACAACAACCATATCAACAACGGAATAAAGTGCCTGCAAAAGGTTTGAAAGCAAAAGGGGAAAAGAGAATCTAATTAACTGTTTTGTAACGCTGCCCTGTGTAAAATCATTTCTGAATCTATCTGACATCAATAACTCCTGTTTATTCTTCAAGGGTCTTTCCCTTTCAGGTAATTTATTTATCTTCCTTAGGCTTTTTCATCGTCAGGGAAATCCTCTTTTTTGCCGTATCGACAGAGATGACCCAGACCGTCACAACCTCCCCTACCTTCAGAACCTCCGAAGGGTGCTTAATATATCTGTCTGAAATCTGAGAAATATGAACAAGCCCGTCCTGGTGCACACCGATATCAATGAATGCGCCGAAGTCAATAACATTGCGAACCGTCCCCAAAAGCTCCATGCCGGGAACAAGGTCATTAATATCCATAACATCCGTGCGAAGCATCGGAGGGGGCAGCTCGTCACGCGGGTCACGCCCGGGGCGGAGAAGCTCCTTTATGATATCCTGAAGAGTCGGCAGGCCGATACCGAGCTTTTTGGCGGTCTCCTCCTCACCGCCGAGTTCGGCAATTTTCTCATTCAATTGTGCAAGCTTACCTCCTTTGACATCGGCAAGGGAGTAGCCGCAAAGCTCAAGCAGAGCCTTTGCCGCATCATAGCTTTCGGGGTGGACGGATGTGTTATCGAGCACATTTTTGCTTTCCGGCACCCTCAAAAAGCCTGCACTCTGCTCAAATGCCTTGTTGCCGAGTTTCGGCACCTTTTTGAGCTGGGCGCGGCCGGTGAAAGCTCCCTGAGCTTCACGGTATGATACTATGTTTTTGGCAACTGTCGAATTAACGCCTGCGACCCTCGAGAGCAGGGAGGGGGAGGCGGTGTTAAGGTCAACACCCACGCTGTTGACGCAGTATTCGACTACTCCGTCAAGAGCATTTCCAAGCTCCTTTTTGGGCATATCGTGCTGATACTGCCCAACGCCTATTGCCTGCGGGTCAATTTTGACCAGCTCTGCAAGCGGATCCTGCAGCCGCCTTGCAATTGAAACGGCGCTCCTGAGCGAAACATCAAACTGAGGGAATTCCTCGGCAGCCAGCTTTGAGGCAGAATAAACTGAAGCCCCCGCCTCACTGACAACCATATATGAAACCTTTTGAGGGATTTGCTTGAGAAGCTCAGAGGTAAAAATCTCCGTTTCCTTTGAGGCGGTGCCGTTACCTATTGCAACTATTTCAACGCCGTGCTTGGCAATGAGCCTTTTTATCAGCTCGGAGGCCTGTTCACGCTGCGAATCGGAGTGTGTGACATATATGACGCCCGTGTCGAGCACCAGACCCGTTGGGTCCACAACCGCTACCTTGCAGCCTGTCCGATACCCAGGGTCAAGCCCCAATGCCGTTTTGCCCTTAACGGGCGGCTGAAGGAGCAGCTCTCGGAGGTTTACGGAGAACACCTTGATAGCCGACGCAACGGCTCTTTCGGTGAGTATATTTCTGATTTCTCTCTCTATTGAAGGATATATGAGCCTGTTATAAGCATCCTGCCCGGCATCCCTGACTGCCTGTGTGCATGGTGAACCTTTGGGATTTAGTGTGAGCGAGACGATGACATTTGCCGCTTTCACGGGGTCAAGGGTCACACTTACCTTTAGAAAGCCTTCACGCTCACCCCTGTCTATTGCAAGTATTCTATGCTCCGGAATTTTCGGCACAGGCTCAGAGTATTCATAATACATCGTGTAGACACTTTCGGCATTTTTGTCTGCCGCAGTGCAGTTGACAACACCCGTAACGGTGAAAAGGTTACGGATTCTGCGGCGAATATCCGCATTATCGGAGATATCCTCGGCGATTATGTCTAGAGCGCCCTGCAATGCATCCTGTGCGCAGGATACACCCTTTTCTTCATCAATGTATTCGGCAGCCATAACAATAGGCTCGGCGCTGCCCTCCTGCTGTGAAAAAATTGCCTGAGCAAGGGGCTCGAGCCCTTTTTCACGCGCAACGGAGGCTCTGGTGCGGCGCTTTGGGCGATAGGGACGATAAATATCCTCAATTTCTGCAAGAGTTGCCGCAGCAGAAAGGGCAGCGGCAATTTGCTCCGTCATTTTCTCCTGCCCCTCAATTGAGGAATATACCTCCTGCCTGCGTTTATCAAGGTTTCGCAGGTACTCAAGCCGCTCTGAAAGCTCACGCAGCACTTGGTCATCAAGCGTACCGTGCGCCTCCTTGCGGTATCTTGCAATAAAAGGGATAGTGTTACCTTCATCAATTAGCTTGACTGTGTTCTCCGCCTGCCATTTTTGCAGGTGGAATTCATTAGTCAGTGCCTGAATAATATCCATATAACTCTCCTGTATTTTTATGATATTTTCAAAGTATAAACATATTCACTGTCAAGCTCATCCGGGTTTATCGGCGGGAATTTAACCTTGAGCCTGCCGCCTTCATTCTCAGCCTGAAGCGAAACGCTGCTTCCGAGCAGACAGAGCTTAATATCATCCCTGTATTCAATATCCTCAAGCACTTTTTCACCCATCGGGAAATGCTTGAAAAAAGCGTAAACGCTGCCGTCACGCTGAGTGTAGCACACATCCTTCTGTGTGGAATCCTTGTATCTTTTGCTGCAGTAAATACCTTCACCGTTAACACTGAGCCATTTGCCCAATTGCAGGAGCCTTTCCTGCATAATTACGGGGATAGTTCCGTCAGCGGCAGGGCCTATGTTAAGCAGAAGATTGCTGCCGGAGCTGACAAGGTCAACAAGCAGGTCAACGAGCTCCTTTGCACTCAAATAATCGTCCGTATTCTCAATCCTGTTTAGCCCGAACGAGGCGCCGCTTCCCCTGCACTCCTCACGGTATCTGCTGTTCAAATCGACCTTATCTTCTGTGCCTATGCTGCCGTATTCGGTTGTGAAATTGCCTCCGTTTTTGCCTCTTGTGCCCTTGCCCCAACGGTCATTGGGTACCACAAAATCCCTCACGCTGGATTCATTATAAAGCCACTCAAGCAGCTGCGTGCTGTGCCAGACAGTGTCGGACTGCTCCCATTCACCGTCCGTAAAAATAGTCCACGGCTGGTACTTTTCAACAAGCTCCTTCATCATGGGGATGAAATGCTTGAGTGCATATTCCTCCGGGTCCTTTAAGTAGAGAGGATTGTACCACTCATATACAGAATGATAGACGCCGAACCTGACGCCAACCTTTTCAACGGCTTTCTTGAGCTCTGCGCAGAAATCCCTGTGTGGCCCGACATCAAAGCTGTTCCAGTTCCAGGCATAATCCGTCTTATACATACAAAAGCCGTCATGGTGCTTTGAAACAAGATTTATATATTTTGCACCGGAATTCTTGAAAAGCTGTGCCCACTCCTCGGCATCAAAAAGCTCTGCCTTAAAATCCTTGACGAAGTCCTGATACTTGAAATCCTTGCCATATACTCTTTCATGGAACTGCTGAGTAGGTGAGCCCTCCTGATTGAGTGCATGCTGATACCATTCAGTATAACTGCCCTTTTTGTTGTAAGCAGGCACGGAATAAAGCCCCCAGTGGATGAAAATACCGAATTTTGCATCCTGAAACCATTGAGGAACAGGGCGGGAGTTGATTGACTCCCAGTTGCTTTCATATCGTTTCAAAAAAACCCCTCACTTCTTGTTAAGTTAAATGAAAATATTTTATTTAAGTTGCCTAATATCTTTGCCGCAAAAAAGGAGAGAAATATAGTTGCCGATTATCCTCGAGGTGATTCTCTGAGTGTATTTTTCCTCAAGCTCCTCAGGGGAGAGGTTGGTGCTGATTATTGTAGGCAGACCCTTGAGGAGTCTGGTGTTTATTAAATTATAAATAACCGAAACTGTGAACGAGGTTGAAAACTCCGCTCCGAGATCGTCGAGGACAAGCAAATCACAGTCCAGCAGAGCCTGCTCAGACTCGCCCGTGTTTTCATAGTAACGATTGAAACGCTCACGCTCCAGCTTGAGAAGGATATTCTGAGCTGAGCCATATATTACACCGTACCCTTTGCCTATTGCAATGCCGGCAATGGCAAGGGAAAGATGTGTTTTGCCCAGCCCCGTTGCTCCGTACATGAGAAGGCTCGGCGAATCCCTGCCAAAGTCCTCGGTATAGCTTTTGCAGAAATTCAGGATTTCACCCATTCTTTTCTGCGGAGAGATGCCGATACTTTCATCGATTATCTTAGGATAATAGCTGAGCTTAAAACTCTCAAAAGTGCAGGACTCCAGCGGAGCATCACTGCAAAGCTCCTTAAAGGCAAGCGACCTGACAAGCTCGGTGTAGCATGCACACCTCCAGCCGCCGACATAGCCCGTATCACTGCATTTATCACATGTATATTTAACCTTCAGGTAGTCCTGCGGCATACCTGCCTTTGCAAGCAGGAGCCTTCGCTTCTCCTGCATTTCGAGGTTCTTTTTTGAAAGGGAGTCAATGAATCTTTGGGCGTTTTCGCCCATCCCGATTGCCCGCACGACCTCAAGCCCTGCAGAGGCGATTTCCTTTTCAATTTCTTCAAGCTCGGGGATTTTTGAAACAGCGGCATCATGCCTGCTCTTTTGTTCGGCTTCTGCTCTGCTGTGGCGGCGTTCAAGCTCAGCCTGTGCAAGGTAATGAATTCTTTTACTGTAGCTCATTATTTTTTCCCCTTTTCATAGACTAACGGCTCATGAAGCGAGCGGCGTTTGAATTCATCAAGGTCATAGGATGCCGGGCTCCTGCTGCCCTTTTGTTTTTTTGAGGCAGTGCCTCTGGACTTGCCCTTATTTTTATTGAGCCTTTCACGGTTGAACTGCTCAACCTCTTCGGGAGTTTTAAGCCCGTTCTCATGCCAATTTTTCAGAATCTTATCCATATAGGCAAACTGCAGGCTCTGAGTACGGTCAGCCATCTCTTCATATGCAAGGTAAATCATTTCAAAGCTGAAACCCCATTCCCTGCTCCAGCGGTTAATATAGACTGACTGCTTGGTAGTTGGCCTCGGGTTTTTGTTGCCTATCGCCTGAGCGAGCTTTTTCCACAAAGCGTTGCATGATTTGAGAGCTTCAATCTGCTCATCTGCTTTTTCAAGGGTATCTATTTCCCTTTCGCCCCAGTCCTTGCCAACACTTGATATGTAGCCTAAGGAGGTTTTGCTGACAGAAACACAATATTCGATTATCATTAAAACAACTTCAACAGGCAACCCATACTGGTCATGCATCATAAGCAGTGTGCTCTGCCCATCGTAGCCGATTGTTTTGCCCAGCTTTGTTTGAGCCTCATTGAAAAGGAAGCGTATATCTTCGGATTCGCCGCACCTTGCCTTAATCTGCTCACTTGTCGGCCTCGCGGGCGGTATGGGAGCGAGAACTTTTTGCTCAGCCTTTGCTACATCGGATTTTTCAGGCTCGGAGTTAACATGAGCGGGTGCTTGTCCGTCTTTTAGCAGAACACCGCATTCCACCCAAAACGCAAGGGCATCCGTTACATCCTCAGATGTTTTACCAACAGCACGGCTGATTACATTAATATCAGCTTCCTCAGGCGAATTCCGCAGCAGCCAGAGAAGAACCTTTAGCTGGATAGCTCCCGCCATCTTTATATGATTGTCAACTACAATCGAGGGAACGGCAAATGCATATCCCCATGCATCCGGATTTACACGGTACCCCATAAAAACATCCTTTCGTGTTACTGACAGATATTCAATAGCTTAATTATACACAAACAATCTCAAAAATGGAACGGGGAAAAGCATATTTATTTGTGCCGCTCCTTAAAGAAAACAGAGCACTCATTTCTACTCATAAAAAAAGCCGCCAATTCATCGAAAAAAACAAATCCCCCGTCAGATTAACAGGTCTATAAAGCACAAAAACACATATAATAACAGCGCATTTGGGCACAAAATTATTTCAAAAACCGGTTGACAAAATATAATCGTTATAATATAATGATTGAGCCTTAAGGCAAGATAGGTGGCGGCATAGCTCAGTTGGCTAGAGCATTCGGTTCATACCCGGAGTGTCGTTGGTTCAAATCCAACTGCCGCTACCAGTTTTTTTGAACAAATAAACGGCCCGGTGGTCAAGAGGCTAAGACACCGCCCTTTCACGGCGGTAACACGAGTTCGATTCTCGTCCGGGTCACCAACAGTAGCCAGTTGTTGCATTTTCTGCATATGACTGGCTGCTTGCCGCATCAAACATAGCGGGACGCATAGCTCAGCTGGTTAGAGCGCTTGCTTCACACGCAAGAGGTCAACGGTTCGAGTCCGTTTGTGTCCACCAAAGCGCAGGAATTATTTTGATTTCTGCGCTTTTTGTTTATCAAATCAAAACCCCGGCTGTCAAAACCGGGGTTAATCGCTTGCAGGTATTAATATGCGTTGCTGTAAACCTTACCGTTTTTCATTTTGATGCCCCTTGCCTGCATTAGCTCACTCACGGTTACTAGCTTAAAGCCCATTTCCTTGAGCTTCGGAATAATTTCTGCACAGGAGTTAGCACTCATAGAATAAACATCGTGCATCAGAATGATATCGCCGTCCTTAGCATTTTTCAAAACCGAATCGATGATTATCTGTTTATCCCTTTCTATCTGAGCCTTTGTCCTTTTTTCGTTGGTTGTGGTTTTATATCTCCAGTCATTTGTGTCTATGGACCATTGAATCAGAGGCATACCTGCAGCAGCCTTGACCTTTTTGTCAAAAGCACCAAAGGGAACTCTGAAAAGCACGGGTTCAATGCCCGTTGCATCAAAAATAACCTTCTTCATTTTTGCCATGTCGCTTTTTATCTCTCTATAAGACATTTTTTTATAATTTTCATGTGCGTATGAATGTGTCCCGATTTCACAGCCGATTTCCACAGCCTGCTTTAATAATTCGGGATGTGCCTGGGCAATAGTGCCAATCACAAAAAAAGTAGCCTTACAATCGTTTTCTTTAAGGATATTAAGTATTTTTACTGTGTTTTTTGGGCTGGGTCCATCATCAAAGGTCAGAGCAATCAGCTTTTCCTTTTCAGGGCTCGTGGTATCCGTAACAGGTGGCGGATTATCGGAGGATGGGTTAGTATGTTCTGTGGTGCTATGTTCGGTTTGAGGTGGAGGGCTTGTAGTGCCGGGGCTATCTGGCGGTTTCGACCCTTTGGCCGTTGGAGGGGAATCATGCCCGTTAGAGCTTGTATGTTCATTTGCATCGCCGACAGGTGCGTCAACCTTTGAGCCGCCGACATTTACGGCAATGCTACCCGCCCCGCCCGTCCATTCAAAGCAGCTAAGAATGATTAGCGGCACAACAAGATATATCAACAACTTTTTTAATTTCATCTTCATAATATTCTCCGCTTGAAGCAACAGTAAGCTTATACATTACATTATATTATACTTGCCATTAACCAATTGAACTTAATTACTATTACAGTTTACGACAAATATATTATTAGTTCAAGGCTAATATGCAATTATGACAAAACTGTAACCTTTTAGTAAACACGCGGCAGGTAGGATAAAAGGGTCAAAAAAGGTCAAAAAAGCTGTTGACAATGAGTGTAGGGATATGATACTATACGAAA
>JAAZFZ010000264.1 GCA_012511485.1 Clostridiales bacterium
GATATTCAGGTCAAGCACACAAATGTTGTTTTGCAGAATGTCAGTCTTGAGGATTCTGCAAAGGCCGCTCAGGATAACGGAGCAGACGCTCTGATTGTAACGGGTACCAGAATCGGAGCTGAAACTCCGATAGAAATTATTCAGAGAGTAAAAAAAGTTGTTAAATTACCTGTTATTGCGGGCAGCGGTGTAAATACTAAGAATATTAAGGAGCAGATGACTATTGCAGACGGTGCAATAGTAGGCAGCAGCCTCAAGCAAAACGGAGTTATTACGAACCCCGTTTCATATGAACTAACAAAAGCTTTAATGGACGCTTTAAGAAAATAGGAGATAAAAAAACTATGATGAGACCAATGAAATTAGCCGGCAGTGAACTGATGTTCGGGCAGGGTTGCCTTGAACATCTAAAAGCACTCAAAGGTAACCGCGCAATTATTATTATGAGCGGCGATGTGCTGGAAAAAACGGGCATACTAAATAAGGTAAAGGCTTATTTGAACGAGGCGAAGGTGGAAACCGAGGTTTTCAGCGATGTTGAGCCAGAGCCCAGCTTTGCAACAGTTCTCAAGGGAACGGAAAAAATGAAGAGCTTTAGCCCCGACTGGATTATCGCCCTGGGCGGCGGCTCACCCATGGATGCCGCGAAAGCTAAGTGGATATATTACGAGCTTCCCGAGCTTACAAAGCTTTCGGATATAGAGGCACCCAATGAATTCCCTAAGCTCAGAAACAAAGCAAGGCTTGTCTGCATCCCATCAACCAGCGGAACTGCAAGCGAAGTGAGCAGAAGCATTGTTATTACCGATGAAAAGACAGGCACAAAGCATGGCATAGGCAATATGGAAATGATGCCCGATATTGCAATCTGCGACCCCGAGGTTACAGCCTCAATGCCGCCGAAAATAACTGCTGAAACAGGGCTTGATGCTCTGACCCATGCCGTTGAAGCGTATGTTTCAAACCGGGCAAATTATATTAGCGATATTCTGGCAGTTCAGGCGGTAAAGGATATATTCGAATATCTGCCAAAGGCCTTTGACGAGGGCACAAATATGGAGTACAGAGAGAAAATGCTCAATGCTTCCCTGATAGCGGGGCTCGCCTTCACAAATGTATCTCTTGGCATTGTTCACTCAATGGCACACACCGTCGGCGGATATTTCAAAATCCCTCACGGGCTTGCGGATGCGGTGATTTTACCCTATGTTATAAAATTTAACAGTGCAAATAAAAATGCCAATCAAAGGTACAGTCAGCTTGCAAAGCTTGTCGGTGCGGATAATTTCTCACAAGCTGTTGCAAATCTCAAGGCAAGGCTGAATATTCCAAAGGGCTTCAATGCTCTTATTGATGATGAAGAAAAGTATAATTCCATGATAGATGAGATGGCTCAGGTTGCCGCAAAGGACGGCTGCACAAAAACAAACCCGCTTATCCCTTCACATGAGGATTTTGTCGAACTGTTTAAAGAGGTATATATCGGTTAAGGAAGGTTTTTTATGAAGTTAATCTGCTATTTGTCAAACGGTTTCCCCACACTTGAACAGAGCGCAAGGCTCGCGGAATACTATGCTCAGGGCGGGTGCGATATTATTGAAATTGATTTGCCGTCAAGGAACCCTTATCTTGAGAGTGAGTTTATTGCTAACAGAATGGCAACAGCTCTCAAGGCTTGTGACGATTATGACAGATATATGGATAATATTCTTGAAATCAGGCGCCGTCTGCCCAACACAAAATTGCTTATCCTCTCTTACGGAAACACAGTAGAGGAAATCGGAGTCGAGAAATATGCAAAATTTTGTGTTGACAATGATATGAGGGATATTATATTTGTTGGTCTTGAGAATGAGGAGATTAAAAACGAGCTTATTA
>JAAZFZ010000265.1 GCA_012511485.1 Clostridiales bacterium
AATCTGAAACGCCCTGTAAACCTGCTCAAGCAGCATTAAGCGGGCAAGCTGGTGGGGAAAAGTCATTTTTGACATTGAAAGCTTTAAATTGGACCTGTTTTTTAATTCACAACTTAGCCCGAAGGAGCTGCCGATAATGAAAACAAGATTACCCGTGCCTATGCCCACTGAATTCTCAATATCATGGCTCAATTCCTCGGAAGAAAGCTGCTTGCCTTCTATGCATAATGAATATATCCTTGAGCCTGCTGAGATTTTGCTCAGTATTGCCCTGCCTTCGGCCTCTAAAGCGTTTTGAATTATTGCTTGTGAAGGATTCTCAGGTAATTGCTTTGGCGAAAGCTCGGTAACCTGAATGCGGCAAAATGCGCCGAGTCTTTTGATGTATTCTGCACAGGCATCCCGCAAATACTGCTCTTTAAGCCTGCCCATACATATGAGATTAACGCTAATCATTCACTCACCCAAATCAAAAAACAGTCAATTTCTCCGAATCCGGTGTGCCCGCTACCTTCAGAATATAATCCTTGCCCTCCTGCGCGCCAATTTCACAAAGTGCCGCATAAGTTGTTTGATAGGCGAGGGGAGGATAATTGTTTTCCTTGCTCAAGTGAGCGAGAAAGACTCTTGTCGTGCCGCCGTTGACCAAAGTTCTTACAGCGGTTGCGCATGAATCGTTTGAAAGGTGACCCAGGTCAGAGAGAATTCTCCTCTTGAGCCAGTATTGATAAGGTCCGTTCTGGAGCATTGCAACATCGTGGTTGGATTCTATCATAATCAGATCGCTGCCGTAAATGGCGTTCATTATTTCATCTGTTAGTATACCCGTATCTGTGGCGACGGAAATTCTCCTGTCATCAGAAGTCGTTATTGTATAGCCGCAGCTTTCATTAGCGTCATGCGAGGTGGGGAAGGGCTTAACAAACATTCCCGCTGCTTCGATACCCTGAGAGGGCATTTCAAATGCCGAAACATTGCTGATTATCCCCTTTGCGGAAAGTGCGCGCAAAGTGCCGGCTGAGGCGAAAACATCAATATTGTTGTTTTTTGTAAAAACGCGCAGCCCGTTAATATGGTCTGAGTGTTCATGCGTGATAAATACAGCCTTAATTGTACACGGATCAACATCGATGTTAAGAAGCGCCTCTTTTGTTCTTCTGGCGCTGACACCAACATCGATAAGTATTCCGCCCGAGGAGTTCCCTATATATGTACAGTTACCGCTGCTGGATGAAAACAACGGGCAAAAACGAGCCATCTAATCCCTCATGTCTTATATAATCAGCGGGCAGAAAACCTGCCCGCCGCAAAATTCAACTGATATTTGCAACAACCTGCGGTGTGGGTACCTCAACTCTGCTGATATCGGCGCCCAAGAAGCTTAGTTTTTCAACAACATCCTCATATCCTCTGTCAATATAAACTACATTTTCAATTTCGGTTGCACCCTTTGCAACAAGGCCGGCAATAAGCATTGCCGCTCCTGCCCTGAGGTCATCAGCTTTTATAGGTGCGCTTTTAAGCTTTTCAACGCCTTGAATAACGGCAACCTTGCCGTCCACCTTAATGGATGCACCCATTCTCACAAGCTGGTCAACATAACGGAACCGATTATCCCACACACCTTCCGAAATAATGCTTGTACCATCTGCGAGTGAAAGCAGGACAGCCATCTGCGTCTGCATATCCGTTGGAAAACCGGGATGAGGCATCGTCTTAATGTTACAGCGCAACGGCCTTCCGTTGCTTTTGACAAGAATGCTGTCGTCAAACTCCTTGATATCAACGCCGCATTCTAACAGTTTTGCCGATATCGACTCAAGGTGTTTGGGGATAATATTCTTGATAAGCACTTCTCCACCAGTTGCGGCAGCGGCAACCATGTAGGTTCCCGCTTCAATTTGGTCAGGAATAATTGAATATGTGCAGCCGTGAAGCTGCTCAACGCCTCTTATTTTAATAACATCCGTGCCGGCGCCTCTGACATCCGCACCCATTGAGTTCAAAAAGTTTGCAAGGTCAACGATGTGAGGCTCCTTTGCAGCGTTTTCAATAACCGTCAGCCCTCTTGCCTTGACGGCAGCGAGCATAACATTAATAGTTGCGCCGACCGAAACAACATCAAGATAAACGGGGCTACCGATGAGCTTTTCGGCTCTTGCGTCAACCATGGCATTTTCTTCAATTGAAACGGAGGCACCAAGAAGCTCAAATCCTTTTATATGCTGGTCAATCGGCCTGACTCCAAAATTGCACCCGCCGGGCATTGCAACCCTGGCACAGTTATATCTGCCCAAAAGAGCCCCTATAAGATAATATGAAGCTCTCAGGTGAGTTGTTAAGTCATGCGAAACAACATAGGAGTTAATATGAGTAGTGTCAATTTCGAGCGTACTTTTATTGATTGTTTTTATGCCGGCACCCATCTTATGAAGGATTGTAAGCATCATTGTTACATCGCTAATATTAGGTATATTTTCAATCCTGCAGATATCTTGTGCAAGTATAGTTGCAGGAAGAATAGCAACAACAGCATTTTTTGCCCCGCTGATTTCGACTTCACCACGCAGCGGATTCCCGCCGTTTACGACAATCTTCTCCAATCACGGCCCCTCCTTATTTAGTTATATATTGTAATTAAGTATTATTTAAAGTAAAAATCCAGCAAAGAAAGTTTAACCTAAAAAATTATATCACTTCTTTTGCAAAAAGAAAAGGGTTTTTTGAAATTTTGTGGTAAATGGAGCAGTTAAAAGTACAGCTTATTGTGGTATTACACTAAATACGCACAACTTACTGTACTTTTAGTATGCACTCTTATGATGAAGTTCAAAACAAAAAATCAATGATTTTTATTGTAAATTTTTTTTACTTTTTCGACTTAATCATTTAAAATTCTCTCAGCACAGGCAATTCTCACGCATATGCAAAGCAACGCAACAGCAGTTTTAAGCTCACTTACCGGCGGGTAGGTCGGTGCAATCCTAATATTTGAATCCTTAGGGTCTTTGCCGTAAGGGAAAGTAGCACCGGCAGGTGTCAGCACCACTCCAGCCTGCCTGCAGAGCTCAACAACCCTTTTTGCACAACCGTCCATAACATTTAGGCTAATGAAATAACCGCCGTTGGGTTTGAGCCAGGTTGCGATTTCAAGTGAAGAAAGCTCTTTCTCAAAAGCTGAAAGCACAGCTTCGAATTTCGGTTTCAGGATAGCTGCATGCTTTTTCATATGCTCTTTTACTCCCCGTTCATCTTTAAAAAAACGAGCATGCCTAAGCATATTAAGCTTGTCATATCCAATTATCTGCGCACTCATGCGTTTTTTTATTGCGGCAATGTTATTATCGGATGCAGCAATTGCCGCAACTCCGGCACCCGGAAAGCTGATTTTTGAAGTCGAGGCAACCTCTATAAATATATCCTCATTGCCGTATTCCTTTGCTGCTTCAAAGATATTCAACAGCTTGTCGCCCGTTTCGTAGAGGTCGTGAACGCAGTAAGCATTGTCCCAGATAACACGAAAATCGCTTGCTGCAGGCTTGAGAGCGGCAATTCTTCTCACCGTTTCAGCGGAAAATGTTTTACCTTCAGGGTTTGAATATTTTGGTACGCAGAACATACCCTTGACGCTTGAATCCTTGATAAGCTCTTGAAGTATATCCATATCAGGCCCATCCTCGAGCATGGGGACATTAATCATCTCTATCCCTAAGCTTTCGCAGATAGTGAAGTGCCTGTCATAGCCCGGAACAGGGCAGGCAAATTTAATCTTGCCCAGTGAAGCCCACGGAGCAGAGCCAGCACCGTGAATCATGCATTGGGCAATATAGTCATACAT
>JAAZFZ010000266.1 GCA_012511485.1 Clostridiales bacterium
GCTCCGTTTAATGTCATGAAAACTAATGAGAAAATAGCAGCAAGACCATTTCCTTCGAAGCTTTTTTTATTAGAACCAAAACTTAAAATATAAATGAATATTGAAGGAATTACCGTAAACATAATGCCTAAGAACAGCAATAATCCATTTGCTCCCATACCGTTCAGAACGGCCTCACGGGGATTTACAGGATTATATTTAACGGTTCTTTCAGTTCCCAATTTTGGAACAAAGCCGGACCCGTAATCGGTAGTTACTCTGTATTCAATTCCGTTTACAACATAAGAATATGTTAAAGCATAGGTGTCATTCTTTCTATAACTTCCGTCGGAGTAAAGAACGGTACCGATAAACTTACCTTCTGTTGAAGCATAGTCTTTGGTGGCCTGCTTTTTTTCATAAGTCATCTTAAGCCCGAAAAGCAATAATATCAGGCCGATTATTAAAAAAAGGCCAAAAATATATTTCATCCCATCCTTTTTCATATGCAATTAACCTTCTGCCGTCGTTCGAGGTGAACATCCACGGCTTCATATGTTCCGCACCGTCCCGAGATTTTCGATTTTTAAATCGAAAGAACCTGATTTGACCTGCAGCACCGAAGGCGCCCGAGCGCTCAGGGGCATTTTTATTTTTTCCTTGGGCAACAGTACCGGCAGCATGGCACTGTGCCTTTCGCCCGTGGTTCTGTCAAAAATCGTCAGGCTGCCTGCGCCGACAATTGATATGTTTGCAATTGTTGCCTGAACTGTGTAACGCTCGTTTGTGATTTGATAAAAATCCCATTCCTTCAGTCGCCCCGGGAGCTTTACCTGATTGCGGTTGTACTCATAAAGGTTTCTCAAACAATAACCGGGCTGTGCCACATTTCCGCATGAGGTAAGAAGCTTAGTCTTTTCTGTAATCTGATGCTGCATATAATCCCTCTTTTCCTGCATGAATTACTCATGCTGTATTTTCAGAATATCGGCTCAAAAAATTCTCCCGTAAGGTCAGGGTCAATGAGAGGCTCGACTGCCTCCGCCGCACCCTTTGCGAGCTTTTTAATTAAATCGTCTGCCTTAACGCCTTTGAAATCCATGCCGAAAAGGGCAAGGTCATAAAGCCCCTTTTCACATTTGTTTTTCAAACGGACCTTTTCGTTCTTAAAGCTGAAATAGAGCTTCTTGACCTGAGCAAGCTCAATGCACCTCACCCAAACCTCAAGGTCACCGTCTTCCCTCCATGCGCAGCTTGAGGCAAAAGTCATTTTTACACCTGCAATGTCGGCAGTGCTTATTAAAAAGTTGCTCCCGTAACCAACCTTTATCCTACACTCGTCATATTTTTCTGTCCAGCAAAACTCCAAATAATCATCATTGAAACAGAATCTTATATTGTTCAGCTCGCCCGATTTTTTGCTGCGGATAAAGTTATCCGAAACGGTCAGAATGCTTGTTTTCTTCCCTTGCGGGAATTTAATCAGCTTACCGTTAATCCTATTTTCAAGCCAGAGCCTGCGTTTAGTATCGGGCAGACGCGGGAGGCTAAGATTGCCGAGCCTTTTTTTCAAAGCTTCAAGTGCTTCAGGGTTTTCGGGGAGAGGCTCATTTTTGAAATCCGTTGTAAAGTGACGCCATACAGCCTCAAGAACGGCACTCTCAATCGGCTCGCCGCCGGTGATGACAATGCAGGCATCGTAATCCTCAAGTGCTATTGCCATCTGTGAAAAAACTCCGTCAAACCTAAAGGAATTCGGTACGCTGTTGCGCCATATCTGGTAGCCGTAGCCTGAGCCGTGGTCGGGTGCTACACCGGGAGTTTTTGGGATATGCTCTTCACCCGCAGTTTTTGCCCAGAATTCGGGAATGACCTGCCTGCCGTTCCATTTACCGCGGTTGAGGTAGCATTGAATTATTTTTGCCATATCCTCTGTTTTAAGCTCAAGTCCCCAACCGCCTGCTTCAATTCCGCTTGTATCCGTTTCCCAAAAAGGCTTTTCGATACCCAGAGGCTCAAACAGCCTGGGGTTAAGGTAGTCAACGGCGTTTTGTCCCGATACTCTTTTAATGATTGCCGAAAGCATATATGAATTCTCTGAGGCATATTCAAATTTTCTGCCCGGATTACTTATAAATGGAGCTTTGAGGTAGCTGCTTATCCAGCCCGTTTTCTGAGTATTATACATAATTGTTTCAACCTTGCCGCTGGTCATTGTCAGCAGGTGTTCAACTGTCAGCGTCTTAGCGGCATCGCTGATTTTTTTTGGAACATATTCGGGGAAAAGCTCATAAACCTTAGTGTTGAGAGCTATTTTGCCCTCGGCAATCGCAAAGCCTATTGCTGTGCCTATTATACTCTTGCTCACGGAAAACATTGTGTGAGCAACATCCGGCCGATAAGGCTGCCACCAGCCCTCCGCAAGAACCTTGCCGTGCCTGAGCACCATAAAGGAGTGCAATTCGAGATTGTTTTTTTCAATATCGTCAATAAAATCCAGTACCGCCTGTGAGCTCAAGCCCTGAGATTCCGGACTTAGCGCCCGTTCAAGTTTTTTTTCATTCATAATCTTTGCACCCCTAAGGAAATAATATTCTTCAGTATTCTGGTAAATATTATAGTGTGTTTTCTTTAAATTTTCAATGAGTTGTTCTCATAACCAAAGCGGGTACTTCCTGCTGACCATGTGTTTATTATACATTAATAAACTATTAATTTTCATACAACACCTTGAATTTATCAAAGTCGAAGTATATACTTGGTATACAAATAAAAAGAGACAGGAGGACGGTCGAAAGACCTTGACTATTATGAATATTTTAGTCGCTCTGGATTCAAATTATGTAAATCCCTTAACAGTTATGCTTAATTCAATAATGTGTTCAAACCCGGTTGCCGATTTTTGCGTATATGTGGCTCATTCCTCACTGACAGACGATGATTTTAGAAAAATTGAGGTAAGCGTTGACGCTGCCCGCTGTGAAATAATCCCCGTGTTTATCCCGGACACTCTACTAGCCCATGCGCCGACGGCAAAGAGAATTTCAAAGGAGACATATTATAGACTCATAGCGGCAGAATATCTGCCAAAAACTGTAAATAGAATCCTGTATCTTGATCCAGATATTGTAGTTATCAACCCTCTTTACAGACTATATAATATTGACATGGGCAAAAATTTTTTTGCGGGGGCAAGCCATGTCGGCCGTTTCCTGAACCATTTCAGCACAAAAAGGTTGCTAATGGATAATAGCTGCTCTTACATCAACGCAGGCGTTCTGCTCATGAACATTGAAGAGCTTCGCCGCAGGCAGTCAATTCCTTATATGTTCCGCTTCATTAAGAAGAATGAGTCAAAGCTCTTTCTTGCAGACCAGGATGTTCTCAATTCGCTCTATTTTAAGGATATGATTGAGATTGACCCGCTGCTTTACAACCTTGATGAAAGAACCTTTTCAAGAAGGCGCAAGCTTTCAGGCGGCAAGAGCATTGACCTCGACTGGGTTGAAAAGAACACCTGTATCGTCCATTTCAACGGCAAAAACAAGCCCTGGAAGGCGGGGGAGTACAAAGGCTGCCTTGATGTCTTTTATAAAAAATACTGCAACTTTTAACCTATGTAATCCGAGCCGCCGGGTCTTTCCGGCGGCTGTTTTTATTTGAAAATTTAATTTATTTTGCACAAGTATTCTCAACACACGCTACTTTTATTTCTACAATTGCATTTCATTTTACCTGATAATTTTTTTTATTTTATTGAGCAGAATAACAAGGCATGGATGATGTGTATTTTAATCAAGATATGGCAATTAAATATTGCATATTTTAATTTGATAATGTATAATAATGCTCATCGAACAGGAATGAAAGGTTTATAATGTTTAACGACTTAAAGTCTTATAATAAAAAAATACTGATGACCGATGCTGGTCAGGGCGGCATAATTGCAATGGGTGTTTTCCCGCTTGCGTTGGCATTCGGGGCGAACTCACAAATAGGAGTGGCACCTGCTCTGCTCTCAGCTGTCATTATCGGTGCAATTATGAGCTTATTCGCAGGAGCGCACATATATTCGCCCGCTTTGCTGACATTCGTTGTGTTTTCGGAAATTCTATCAATCCACGGGTGGGGAACGGCTCTGTTGAGTGCGTTTATTGCCGGAGTACTGTTAATTATCCTCGCACTTTCAAAAAAGGCACAGACTGCGGCGCAAATACCCGTTTATATTTTTCAGGGTTTTCTTCTGGGCGTTACGGTCGATATGGCATTGCTGCAGATAACTAACTATTTCGACATCGGTGCTTCGGGCGCAACTGCGGTGGATATTCTTCTCTCATACAAAAGCGTGGGCTTTCATTCAAACTGGAGAACAGTGCTTTTTGCCACGATAATGCTGGTTGTGATGATAACCTACCCCATAAAATTCAAAAAGTTTTCAAAAATAGTTTCTGCACCTTTTTTCGGCATTATTATAACTATTGCTTTGAATATTTTTCTCAACCCCGATGTAGAGTACACAAATGTTATTGAAGTTGGCAGAATCACGCTTGACCTTTTCGGCAAAAACACTTTACCCGGCACTGTGGCGAATATATCGTCAATTCAGAGTATTATCGTGTGTTCTCTTGTGCTTGCTTTTATTATTAATGCAGAGTCTTTTTATGCAGGTGCCAAGGCAGGAAAGGCTCACGCAATAGCACTCGGCGTTTCAAACTGCATTTCTCCCTTTTTGGGAGCAATGCCGCTTTCTGCCCGCACAAGGCAGAAGGGCACACGCCTTGCGGGCGTTTTTGCGGGCATATATATGTTCTTTTTTGTTGCGGCTTTCAGGGATATCATTGCAAGGCTGCCGATAAGTGTGCTTGCAACAGTTCTCATAATTTCGATGTGGAGCCTTATAAGCTGGAAGGAAGTTAAAAAAATATTCACAGGCAGAAGGGTTGTCCACGGCTTGATGTACTTAGCAACTGTTGTTTTGACGGTTTTGGTCGATATAACACTCGCCTTTACGATAATAATGGTTATATCAATTGTGCTGGGCATTTGCGGCAAAAAAGTAAGGCTGCAGAGCAAATAACTTTTCAGGAGGGCATATGGGAACAGGAGATTTTAAGATTAGCACATTTATGTACCTTTTAGGTGCTTTTGTCTTTGTTTTTGTGATTTGCCAATCAGCATTTTTTATCACAAAGGCATGGAGGCAAGGTAAAAAAATCGGCATTTCTTCCAAGGATATGAGAAACACGGTATCCTCAAGCATTCTTTTTACAGTAGCTCCCGCAATAGCAATTGTCGCAACCGTTTTGACTCTTGCAAACTCGCTTGGAATTGTGTTGCCGTGGATAAGACTATCGATTATCGGGAACATAAGCTATGAGGTAACGGCTGCCGAGAGTGCGCTCAATGCCCTCGGAGTTGCGGGCGGCATATCACAGGAGGTCACCGATAAAACACAATTTGCCGCAATAATGTGGGTAACATCGATAGGCTCATGCTTCCCACTCATTCTTATGCCTTTGATACTTAAAAAAATTCAGAAAAAAATCGGCACTGTTGCAAAGGCAAATGCAAAATGGGCAGATTTAATGGCGGCTGCAGCCTTTATCGGGCTTATTTCAGCCTTCATAGCAAGGTCAATTATCGGTGCCGGTAAAGAGGACATAATCGGTGACGGAGCAGGCATCGTTTCTGTTGCAACGCTTCTCTTCTCAATAATTACGATGCTCATTCTTGAAAGGCTGGCAGAAAAATTCAAGCTGAAATGGCTCGAGCCATTTACAATGCCTTTGAGCATGATATTGGCAATGGGAGTTGCAATAATACTTGTGCAAATACTTCCCGCCGATATTGCAATTCTGGAATGGAGGGGCTAATATGGAAAAGACGTATTTCGACAAGGCACATTTTTGGGGCAGGCTCTGGTCGCTTGCCGCACTGGGAATGCTCATGTGCATACCTGCTTGCTTTTGTCTTTATTATAATATTTGGCCTGCGGCGGTAGGAGTAATGAAGGGGCTTATTGCAGTCATCCCGATGTTCTGGACAATTGCAATCGTTGAGGTCATCAGCTATTCCCCCATGCTGGGTGTCGGCGGAATGTATATATCCTTCGTTTCGGGCAATATCTCGAACCTCAAACTCCCGTGCGCTATTGCGGCAATGGAGAACGCAAAGGTCCGTGCCAACACGGAGGAGGGCGAGGTTATAACAACAATCGCAACAGCTACCTCGGCTATTACCACAACTTTAATTATTGCGGCGGGTGTTCTTGTTTTTTCGCCGATAATGCCCTACCTTACCGATGAGAATTCCATTTTTGCTCCGGCATTTCAGCAGGTTCTGCCTGCCCTGTTCGGAGCCTTAGGCGCAAGCTATTTTGCAAAGCATTTCAAGCTCACTGTTTTGCCTATATTGACAGGAGTTATCGTTCTGGTATTTGCTCCCTCAATGGGTGCAGGCACTCTGATTCCGATTACGGTTATTGTATCGCTTATCGGAGCACAGGTAATGTTCAAGAAAAATGTTGTTTAAATATTTATAAAGGAGTTTTTGTTATGAGCACACCAAAGGATTTGTTTTTTGCATCAACACACGAATGGGTTAAGTACACCCCTCAGGGAACGGCATTTGTCGGCCTTTCAGACCATGCGCAGCAGGAACTCGGTGATGTGGCCTTTATAAACCTTTGCGATGAGGGCGAGGGTCTTGCTATCAATGATGTTCTGGGCGACATTGAATCCATCAAGGCGGTTTCGGATGTTTATTGCCCGATAAACGGCACCGTTATCAGAGTTAATGATGCGCTGCTCGATAACCCGGAGCAGATAAATTCGGACCCCTACGGCTCGTGGCTAGTTGAACTCGGTGATATTGAAAGAAACAACGAACTCATGGATGCAAAAGAATACGATAAATATTTAAGTGAGAACTGAAATCGGGGCGGGCATTACCCGCCTCGAACTTTGATAACCGTCAAGAAGAGAACGATATTGAAGGAGTCGATATTCATGTCCTATGTTCCGAACACTCCTGCTCAACGGGAGGATATGCTGCGGGCAATGAACAGGAGCAGCATTGAGGAATTACTAACCTCCATCCCGAAATCCGTGCGCCTCAACAGGGCATTGAGCCTGCCAGGCGCAAAAACAGAGTTTGAGGTAATTGACGAGCTTACCA
>JAAZFZ010000267.1 GCA_012511485.1 Clostridiales bacterium
AGACCACCTTGATGAATATGCTATATGGATTAATCAGCCCTACAAGCGGTAAAATTCTTTTAAAAGGAAAAGAAGTTTGTTTTTCGTCCCCGCTTGACGCTATCAATTCAGGTTTAGGCATGGTGCACCAGCATTTTAAGCTGGTGCCCAGCCTGACTGTTTGTGAAAACATTCTTCTAGGCATTGAAGTTTTAAAGTCCGGCAAATTAGGAAAAACTCCTTTCATTGATATGAAAAAGCAGTTTGAAAGGGTTCAGGAAGTTGTAGATAAATTCAAATTTAATCTGAATGTCAGGGATAAGGTCGAGGATATTTCAGTCGGTCAGCGGCAGCGTGTCGAAATAATGAAAATGCTATACCGCAATGTTGATATCCTTATTCTTGATGAGCCGACAGCGGTTCTTACACCCCAGGAGGTTGACGATTTGATTGACAATCTCAAGGAACTCAAAGCTCAGGGGAAAACAATTATTGTCATTACCCACAAGCTCGGTGAGGTCATGGAACTTTCCGACAGCGTTACAATTATCAAGCTCGGCAAGGTTGTCGGAGAAGTAAAGACAAAGGATACTACTGAAAAGGAGCTTGCCCAGATGATGGTCGGGCGGGATGTTGTTCTCAGCGTCAATAAGCAAGCTGAGAATTATTCGGACAAGCCGGTCATATTTAAGCTAGAAAATGTATCAACTAAGAATATAACAGGCAAAGATGTGCTCAGTAACATTAACCTAGAGGTGCATGAGGGCGAAATTCTGGGAATTGCCGGCGTTGAAGGTAACGGTCAGAGTGAGCTATTAAAGGTTCTTACAGGTATTATGACAACCACAAAGGGCAAAATCAGCCTTAAAAATATGGACATCACAAATTGGTGGCCAGCCGATATTAGAAAGGTCGGCGTCGGCATGATTCATGAGGACAGATATGCTCAGGGTCTTTGCCGTGAGATGTCTATTAATGAAAATATTATTGCAGGTTATCAGAATAACACAGATGTGTGCAGGCGAGGTTTTTTAAATTTCGGCGCTATTTCTAAAAAGCGTGACAGATTGATTAAGGATTACGATATCCGTATTGCTGACCCTGAGGGTGAGGTCTCTCAGATGTCCGGAGGAAATGCTCAGAAGCTCATTATTGCAAGAGAGTTTGATTCAAATCCTCAGGTTCTGATAGCTTGTCAGCCGACCAGAGGCGTCGATGTTGGCTCAATTGAATTTATACACAACAAAATAATAGAGCTCAGTAAACAGGGAATCGGCATTTTGTTAATATCCAGTGAGCTCTCTGAGGTTATGAGTCTGAGTGACAGAATAGCGGTAATGTATAAGGGTAATATTATCGGAATTGTAAATTCTAAGGATACAAGCACAACCGAATTAGGTTTGCTGATGGCAGGCATTACGGATAAAGGAGAAAAAGTATCATGAAAAAAAGAAACACCTTTGTCATGAGTTTATTTAACTCACTTTTGCCGGTGCTCAGCGCCTTTTTTATCGGTGCAGTGATAATTCTTCTTATTGGTGAAAACCCGCTGACTACTTACTGGATTATGCTCAAATACACACTTTTTGATTGGGGCGGGTTTCTCAAAACTCTGCATTATGCGTCACCGCTGATTCTTACAAGCCTTGCAATTGCAATAACCTTTAAGGCAAACATTTTCAACATGGGCGTTGAAGGTCAGATGCTCGGCGGAGCCTTTGTTTCATGCATTTTAGGCTTTTCCTTGAACGGACTCAATTCGTTTGTTCACATCATTATCTGCCTTGTCGCAGGCATTTTGACAGGTATGCTTTTTGCAATAGTTCCCGCAGTGCTCAAGGCATATTTTAAGGTCAATGAAATGGTTGTAACACTTATGCTCAACTATGCGATTACGGAAATCCTGCGTGTTCTTGCAC
>JAAZFZ010000268.1 GCA_012511485.1 Clostridiales bacterium
TCGGATAAGCCTTATCCATCAAATAGCCGGAAATATTCTTTGTGGCAATTGTCATTAACCCCTGAGTCATGTTATTGCAGGCGTCCTTGACAGATTTTGCTGTGAGATTAAAGATTCTCTCCATTAGTGACGGGTCAGTTCCGTTATAAGTGTCAATGTCAATTATTGAAGAAAGTAGGTTATTAATAACAGTACGCGGTTCCTCTGACCATATTCCCTGCGTGTCGAGACCGCTGTGGGTATGAGTGACTCCGACATTTATGCTCACGATGTTGTTTTCTAGCGCAAACTCCGAAAGTTTTTCCCTGATTTTGCGCACATCGGCGTTTGCAAGGCCGATTGTATCAATTACGCAGAAAGCAACCTTGCCTCTGCTGCTGCCATCGTCAAGGCAGATTGTTCTGACCTTTATGTCGTCATACTTTTTATAAGTTATTTTACCGAGATTGTAGCCCGCCATGTAATAACCCTTTGTTTCAAGATCCTCAGGTGTCAAAATTTCCTGAGAATAGCCCAAGCTCCAGACGGAGCTATCAGTCTGCTCATCAAGAAAATATTCATGACCGGCATAGAAGTTTTTAGTCTCATATTCGTCATAATCAATCCAGTTTTTGCTGTCAGGCAAAGCATCGGCAACATGCTTGACTGTATCCTCCAGAATCGGGCATGCAACTCTCCACACCATTACAATCAGTCTTCTCAGGATTTCTTCGGTATCAAACAAGTCCAGAGTTTTGACTGCGTCGGCTTTTGGCGCCTGTGCAGAGACAAGCATTGCCGGAGAGGCTGAAATAACAATACAAAAACACAATAGGGTTGAGATTGCAACTTTAATTTTCTTATTCATAAAAAACCTCCTGTATCCGTCACTCAAATGCATTTCAATTATAACACAAATGAAAGTAATTACAACAATTATACAGTAAATTTATGGAAATGATGGAAATATTATGATACAATTAAAAACAGGAAAAAATAGCAATAAAGGAGGGCTTCTTCTGAAAAAAAGCTCATTTGTGCATAAGCTGATAAACAGCAGATATTTTTGCCTGTTCTGGTTGATTTTTGCCTTTGTTTATGTTACCTGGTACGGTTTTTTGAAGGACCCCTTTCATTTCACTTCTAGCATGATAGGTCTTGAATATCCGTTGCATTTCAAATTATGGGGCTTGTTTTCTTCAATATCATTTATTCTGAATATTACATATATGTACAGAAAAAACGGCTACACAAAAAAGCTCGGCAGGGTGCTGATGTATGCCGGCTGTGCTTGCATTATGATAACCGTACATATCCCCTCAACCGAGATTATGAGCCTGCAGCTTGTTGCCCACTGGAGCACAGCGCTGCTGTTTGGGGCGCTCAATGCAGGGGCAATAGCCGTTTTTCTCTATGAAAAATCACGGCAAAGCAAAAGGATGCTTTGGACCCTTATTGTTTTTGTGCTCATGCTTGTTGCCATGATTACTCTTCTAATTATTTTCGGCAAAAACGGCGTTATTGAGAGTATTCCTATGTGGGGCGCTTATGCGATTTTGTTTTTGATAAACTATACGGGTTTTTATAAGTAAAAAAATATACCGATACAGGCAAAAGAGAAAATTGCTTCAAAAGCAGGTAATAAAGCTTGACATACTACCTGCAAAATGCTCAGGTGGAGGGGGAATGGATGTGAAACTGGTCTGGAAGGGAAGGTATAAAGACGCTTCACAGCTTGAAAAGGGAGTTTTACCCGAAAACGCTGTTAAGTTCAAGGAGCCCGATACCCCTGCAAAGGTAAATTTTTTTGCAGCTCTGTATATAATACCGGTTTTCATCTTTGCCGCAGCACTGGCACTGATTAAGAACTCAATTGCAGGCTATAGTGTTATCACTTCCTTCAGCTTTACGGGCTTTGCAGTGGCATTTCTGACAATAGTGCCGCACGAATTGCTGCACGCAGTCTGCTTCCCGAAAGAAGCAGAGGTTTTTGTGTATTACTCAATTAAAAATCTTATGGTTTTTGTCACCTCCGTCTGCCCTGTCTCAAAATCCAGATTCATATTTCTTTCTCTTTGTCCGAGTCTGGTTTTCGGTATTGTGCCGCTGGCAGTGTGGCTGTTTTATCCTTCTGCTTCCTATGTGACCGATGTCCTGTTCTTTTTCGGCATCTCATCTCTCCTACTGGGCCTCGGCGATTTCATGAATATAAAAAATGCATTCTTTCAAATGCCTCGGGGCTCATTGACCCAGCTTTCGGGCTTCAATTCCTATTGGTTCATGCCCCAGAGCCCCGAAGAACCAAAAACTAAGGACAAGGAAACGGCCCTGCACTGAATGATGCAGAGCCGCTTTTTTTAAACTGTCATTTTTTCATTTACAAAATCCAGAACACTTAGTGCAACCTTATAGTCGTAATCAGTCGTGATTTTAAAATTAAAAAAATCACCTGTTACATAATGAATAGGTATGTTCCGCAGCATGCAGACCTTTGTGGTTTCTGTCAGAGTGAGGCGTTCCTCATCGCTCAGCGAGTCAAAGGCACGGCGCAGGGTGTTTATTTTAAATTCCTGAGGGCTTTGCCCGGCAAACATTGTTTTTCTCAGAGGTACATTGTCAATCGTTTCACCGTCAATCATCTGCACTACTGTATCGTTGACAGGGATAATTGTATTGCAGGCATCGCAGGTTTTCATTTTTTCGATAATATCTTTTATAAGCCTCGGCGTTGTAAACGGCCTTACCGAATCATGCGTGATAATAATATCATCGTCCGTTATTTCGGAGCTTGCCTCAATGCCTGAAATAATGTTCATGAGTGTATCCTCACGGCTGACTCCGCCCGTTGTGATTCTCAAGCGGGGATTATCGCCAATATACTTCTGAATCTGTTCAACCGCAAGGTCAACCCAGTCCGCATAGACACCCAGCCAGACCTGCTCAATTTCTTCTTCATTAAGAAGACGGACAAGGCTGTGAATAAAAATCGGGTATTCGCCCAGGGGCAGGAACTGCTTAGGTATTACTGAACTCATTCTCGTGCCCAGCCCGCCTGCCAGCACCGCAGCATATATCATTGTTAACACCACCCATAACTTCTTCTTTTATTTTTTCAATCGTCATTTTCTCATATTTGCCAAGGTCACATGAGAACATATTATGCGTGCGCCTTTGAGTTTCGGGCAGCAGCTGCATATAGTCCCCGTAGTGGCAGGTCAGGTAATCGTCCCAATGTGCCATTGTCGGGAAAATTCTTCCCTCGAATTCAAGCGGAACAGGGGTTCCCCAGAATTCCTTGGGGAAGCACTCCTTTTCATAGCCGTAAAGCCCTGCAAGGCATACCCATTTTTCTGCTGTTTCGCAGTCATATTTTTTTGCATTTTTATCCCATAACACTCTTAAAAGCTTCCTCGGAACAAAAATCTTTAGAACCAGGCGGATAAGTATAACTCTGATGACCTTGAAATTAAGCTTGAACGCAGGAATCATTCTGCCCTTCGCCCACATAATATCGGTCAGGCGCTTGTTGATTTTGCCATGCTTCTCCTGCTCCTGAGGCGGTGCTGCACCGTCAAGCGGGAAAAGGTCAACAAACACACCATGCCCCTTGCGCTGGAGGGAACGGGTCAATCTGGTCCCTTTAAGCTCAATGCGGTGAAAGGCGTAGGGCGAGCAGTCCATACGGAAAGAAAACTCATCCCCGATCTCGTTTTTGACCACTGATAGAAATTTATCATAATCAGGTCTCGGCAAGGTAACATCTATATCATCATCCCATGGTATAAAACCTTTATGCCTGATTCCGCCAAGCAGAGTTCCTGCCGCAATATAGTAGGTGATGTCATGCTTTTTGCATATCCTGTCAAACTCCAGCAGGAGCTTGTAAGCGAGCAGCTGGAGCTTTTTGACCTGCTCATCACTTATGTTGATATACTGGTATTTAGCAGTTCTCAATTGCTCTGTTTTATATACAGACTTGATTATACGGCGCAAAACAGAGTAGGGGGAACGGATTATCCTGTAAATCGTTTTGCGTGAAGTCTTTATATTGTTCTTCAGCCTGTAAAAAGCGGCGGCTAACCTGAAAAGGGGCTTTGAACGGTTTGCAATAACTGTTTTATTTTTAATAACCGAACTGTTATATGTATCGCTCAATATCTGAACAACGGTTGCTTCGGCTCTTAATTCATCAGATTCGGGGACATCATCTGAGTTTATTAGCTTCTCCCATTTTTCAATTGTTTTATTTCTTGCTGTGTCTTCAATGCAGCCTTCAATGTCCTTCTGATACTCTGAGCGTGACGCCGGAGTTACACATTTTCTCATCATTTCTGCAAGCTCTGAAGGTTTGCTTAATTCTGCAAACTGCAGGGCGTTTAGGCCGTTGTCCGCAGAATAATTATAATCCTTGCAAATAATAGCCGGTATCCTCAAAGCGACAGACTCAATTGCAATATCAGGAAGGTTTTCAAGCAAAGATAAAAAAACACAGAATGCAGGATTAAAGTTCAGATGCTTTAATTTATCAATTTTCTCCTCAATGATAAAGTTGAATTCATAATTGTTATTCTTAATATAGTTTTTAATTATTGTTTGCTGCGCCACATTAAAATTGATTTTTTCCGGTACGATGTGCAGAGTGAAACTTTGATTGCTATGATAAAAAATATTATATGAGTCGAGAATTGATAACAGTTTAGTAACGCTGCCCTTAATGTTAGGAATTATAACCCCGATATCATTTTCACTGATGTCGGCAGCTTTGAAGTCCTTGCTTTTGAACGGGAAGAGAAATGGAATCGTCTGTGCATTTTTCAGCTTCAGCATACTGTTGCATAGAGTATCAATTTCAGAAATGCTCACAACTGAGAACAAATCCGGGAGAATGTTGTTTATCTTTGACTGAAGGATTACAGAGCCCTTTTGAAGGTTTAAGAACTGAGAGTCCTGCTGAGCCAGAATAAACTTTAATCCCCTGTTTTGAAACCGGCTTATAATCGGAAAAGCCTGTGGATAGATGCTGCCCCAGAAAATAAAGACAGAGGATTCTATTTTTGAAAGGATACCATTGACTTTATCCTTAATGCTTCTGCTGCTCATGTATGGGTCGTGAATAATGTATCTTTTAATTGAAGAATGATATGCAAAATCAAAGGGAGTCCGTTTTTCAAAAGTGATGAGGTTGACAGAATAGCCCCTGTCATCAAGCTCGTTCATAATGGAGGTCAGAGACTGAGCCCTGTTGTTATCACGGATTTTGTTTGTTATAAAAGTAACTGATTTTTGGTGAGTATTAGAGGTACTACCTTCAATCATCTTGCTTTACCACCTTTTTTCGTTTTTGAAACATCGACCCGTATATTTCAATTGCCTCGTCAATATCTCCGTCATATTTTACCGTACCCTTGTCCATGATGATGCCTCTTTTCAAAAGGACCTTGCCACATTAGTCGAATGTGTGACGAAAAGCAGCGTAGCATTATTCATTTCAATTATGCTGTTGACCTTTTCACTGCATTTATTTCTGAATGATTCATCTCCGACACTTAAAGCCTCGTCAATAATCAAAATTTCGGGCCTAATATTAACATTTATGGAAAAACCCAGCCTTGCCTTCATGCCGCTGGAATATGTTCTGACAGGCTGGTCAATATACTCTTCAATTTCGGAGAATTCGATTATTTCCTGTTCAAGTTCAGCTATTTCTCGCTGCGATAATCCGAGAATAGAACCTTTAAGGTAGATGTTCTCTCTGCCCGTAAATTCAGGGTCGAAGCCTGAGGTTAACTCAGGCTAGGCCGGCGGACAGTTATTTGGTGTTATATTATTCAATTTAACCGCTAAGAGCGCGATAAATATCCATCGTTTTCCATCATTTTTATTAATCTGTCAGTATTGTTATTGTCATGGAACTCGACAATTTTTCTAAATTTAGCAATGTACTCAGGGGATTGAACGGTATTGTAATTCTTACGAATCAAGTCGCCTATATCTTCATATTCATAGCTGACATCCGCAAAAACATTGTCGTCATTGAGCAAAAGAGTGTTGTTGTAACAGCTCATGCAATAATCCTTTTCTTCCCAGCAAAAAATGACATTTGCTCCTCTGTAAAATGCGTCATATGATATTGAAGAATAATCGGTTATTAGCACAGAGGTTTCTTTAAGAATATTGTCATAGACAAAGTGTTCCGGTATGTATTTAGATAATTCATTTTTAGGCAAGGTTTCCTTGAATAACGGATGCGGCAGAAGAACGACCTTATTCAAGTACTCTTTGGGAATTTGCTCAAAAATCCTAATAATGAAATTAAAGTATGAGGATTCAAGCGGGTTAATTCTGATAGTATTATAATCCCAAGGTCTCCATGTTGGCATGATAACGATTTTTTCGGGTCTCTCATTTCTTTTTGACCTGTCGAATTTCGGCAAACCTGAAATATATAAATCCTTAAATTTAAAATTACCATACTCAACAAAATGTTCAGCTTCCAATAAAGAGGATACAACAACCTTTCCTTTATTAGGGAAGCTTCCGTTTTTCCTAAATGAACTGCGATAAGACGATTTTAAAGAGAGCATATATGTGATTCCATGCTGCAAAAAGACATATTTGTATTTGCTTTCATAAATCCTTTTCAATGCATACCTGTTTCTTATTCGGAGTTCAATGGCATGGCCCATTGCTTCAGTACCCAAAAAGCAATCGGCTTTAAAAAAGTAAAGATAGTGCTTGAAGGAAAATTTATGTATAATGTTTGCTTTGTATTTTTCGTCTATTAAACAATAATGCTCGCTATCCCTATCAATTACATAATAAATATTTTTATATCCCTTTTCAATTAGGCGCTCAAACAGAACCGAAGCACTTTCTTCAAACTTTTTTGCTTCCTTTTCATAAAAAAGTGCAATGTTTTTGGCACGAATAAATTTTGATAGAAAATAGGCAGTATTTATCTTACGGTTTTCTTTTCTTGAGTCAGTTGTATTTATTATTCTGTTTGTAATGAAGATACTGTTTTTTGCGCTTTGGCGAACATAAATGCAAGTATTGATGTCCTCAAATGTTTTGATTCTTGAGGTTCTGTACCTTGTCTTTCTTCTGTCAAAAATATTGTATATTAATGGCTTTGAAATTCCGAAACCCGACTCATCTAAGAAACAGAAATTCAGCCTTGTATGTATTTCCAGCTTGGTAATGTCAGA
>JAAZFZ010000269.1 GCA_012511485.1 Clostridiales bacterium
AAATCGCAACTCTTCTGACCTGGGCGGTTGTGGCGTCTCTTTTCCTTGAGCGGATTTCGGAGGGGTCAACGCCGAAGGTTCTTGCAACCTCTTCGATTATGCGCTCGCAGGTAACGGCAACAGGCTCACTCTCACTTAGTATATCCCGAATGGCGTTCTGAGCAGTTGCGGTGTTCATCTGCGCTCCATGCAGGTTTATAAAAGCCTGCATCTTCTTGACTGCACCCTCAAGCTGGCGTATGTTGTTTTTGAGCTTGGATGCTATGTACTGCACTACCTCATCCGTTATATCAAGGTTGAGCATTTGAGCTTTGCGTTTGACTATTGCCATTCTTGTTTCAATATCGGGGGGCTGGACATCGGCAATAAGCCCCCACTCAAAGCGGGTGCGCAGCCTCTCATCAAGCGTTGTGATTTCTTTGGGCGGCCTGTCCGAAGTGAGAACAATCTGATTCTCTCGGCGTGAAAGTTCATTGAAGGTGTGGAAAAACTCCTCCTGCGTTGACTCACGCCCCGCAATGAATTGGACATCGTCAACAAGAAGAACATCGGCATTTCTGTACTTGTTATGGAACGCCTCCATATTCTTTTGGGCAAGGTGTGAAACAATTTCGTTCGTGAACGCCTCGCCGTGCGTAAAAATAATGTTTGCCCCGGGGTTGTTGAGCTGGATTTCATGCCCTATAGCACTAAGAAGGTGTGTTTTGCCAAGACCTGAACTGCCATAAATAAAAAGGGGATTATATGCCTTGCCGGGATTTGCCGCAACAGCCTGTGCCGCCGCATGCGCAAATTTATTTGATGAGCCTACAACAAAGGTTTCAAAGGTATTGGAGACATAGGGCATCAGCGTTGAGCCGTTTATGCCGACGGAAATGCCGGCTAAATCAGCGTTTTCCTCCGCTTGCGTGTCGGGCTCAACGAGAATAACATCTATTTTAAATCCCATTACCTTTTCAAAAGCACCGCAAAGTGTATCAAAGAACTTCCTCTGAATAATC
Organism: Clostridiales bacterium; assembly: GCA_012511485.1. Classification (GTDB taxonomy): domain Bacteria; phylum Bacillota; class Clostridia; order Oscillospirales; family Acutalibacteraceae; genus JAAZFZ01. Next base: position 1,002 of record JAAZFZ010000269.1, read on the forward strand.
TTTCGCTTGAATTCGACAATGGAGAGCACGACGCTGCCCCCCTCAAAGCTTACGAGCTTTAGCTCCTTTAGCCAAAGATCATAAACCGCCTCTGAGAACTCGCTTTTTAGCTCTTCCCTTACCAGCTCCCATATCTCCTCAAAAGAATCCATCCATATTCCACCTTCCGTTGGCTGCGATCCAGGCAGTGATAAATTGTTGCTTTTGGTCACAAACTAGAACAGAGAAGAAAAAATATTGCTTCTGATAACAGTATCTCCATTCTAGCAATACTATTTTGGAGTATAACATAATACGCCACCGATTTCAATAACCCGCACACGATTTTTGCCGTATTTGGGCTTTTGTGTGAATACGCACTTAAAAAAGGATTGACATTGTCCCGCCCAATGTTATATAATACATCTCTGCAGGGTTAAGAGCCAATTACAGTCACTTGTGGCTGTTTTATACAACTATTGTTTTTGAAACGGAGGTTGCCAGATGAAAAGAACTTATCAACCAAAGAAGCGCCATCGCAAGATGGAACACGGCTTTCGCAAGAGAATGGCTGACAGAAACGGCCGCAAGGTTCTCGCCCGCCGCAGGGCTAAGGGAAGAAAGCTGCTCACATATTAATAGCTGAGCAGAAATCGGGTGGTTGCTTTGAAAAAAATTATAACTTTAAAGCAAAACACTGACTTCAGGCGTGCATATGCGCGCGGCAGGTCCTACACGAATGCTGCATTGGTGCTTTACTGCAACAAAAACAGAGAGGGAATTTGCCGTGTAGGAGTGACAACCAGCAAAAAAATCGGCAACGCTGTCGAGCGTAACCGCTGTAGAAGGGTAATTATGGCAGGCTACCGAAATGTCACCCCTCTTTGCAGCGGAGGATGGGATTTAGTTTTTGTTGCACGATTTAAAACGAAGCATATAAAAAGCACTGAAATAGAGCGGATTATGACTGAGCAGCTCCGGGCTGCGGGTGTGATAAAGACATGAAGCGATTTGTATTGGGCTCCATTAAGTTTTACAAACGGCACATTTCTCCTCACCTCCCCCCTATGTGCAGGTATTATCCCACCTGTTCAGATTATGCTGTACAAGCCATAGAGGTTCATGGTTTACTAAAAGGCGGCCTGCTTGCTTTTCGCCGTATCCTTCGGTGTAATGTGCTTTTTCCCGGCGGTTATGACCCTGTTCCGCCCCCTAAGAAGCGCTGACTGCCTGTTTTTTATTTATCTTAGTTGACTTGATAGGTCTACACGGAGGAAAATAATGGAGTTCATTTATGATATTCTCGGCATCCCTTTCGGCTTTGTACTGAGGTTTATATATGATTTGGTGGGCAACTATGTTTTTGCACTCGTTTTGTTTACATTAGTTTGCAGAGTATTCATGCTCCCCTCGTCAATAAGCCAACAGAAGGGCGCCGCCAAAACTCAGCGTTTGCAGTCAAAAATTCGCAAAATCCGTGAGCGCTATGCAGGCGACCAGAAAAAGATTCAGGAGGAAACTCAGGCTCTTTACTCCCGCGAGGGCTATAACCCCATGAATGCAGGCTGTATGCCTCTTCTTATTCAGATGCCAATAATTTTTGGGCTTGTTGCAGTTATCTATAAGCCCCTCACCTATGCCTTACAGATGCCTGAAGAGGTTGTAACGGTGCTGACGCAAGGCCTCAAGGAGCTTGATGTAACTTATACTTCGAGAACCGCTGAGCTTGTTGTAATCGAGCATTTCAAGAATCTAGGCGGGCTTGTTGCCGAAAAATACGCTGCTCAGATAAGGGATTTTAACTTCACCTTTTTGGGGTTGCCGCTCGGGCAAACACCTTCCTATAATACCCCTTCCGTGCTTTGGGCAGTGCCTATCCTTTCCGGTCTGTCATCATTGGCGAGCAGTGTTTATATGAATATCACCCAGAAGCGTAATAACCCGGAAATGAATAAAAACCCCGCCGGCGGGTGCATGATGGTCTTCATGCCGCTTCTATCCTTGGTTTTCACATTCCAGTTCCCTATCGGCATAGGTATTTATTGGATTGCTTCAAACATTTTTGCTTTTATACAGCAGGTTATTCTCAGCTATACACACAATCCGCGCAAGATGGTTGCCCGCCTTATGGTAGAAGAAACTGTGCAGCGCCGTTCTAAGGAAAATAACCGCAAACTTGTAATTCAAAAACAGCGTGATTCTTAATATTACTAATTTGAAAATAGGTGGTGAAACCTTGATAAAGGAAGCTATTTGTACTGCCCCAACAATAGAGGAGGCAACAAGTGCGGCTATAGAAAAACTAAACGCACCTGACAACGCCGATATTACTGTCGAAGTAATGCAGGAGCCTGTTAAAAAGACCTTCGGCCTTTTTGGTGGCTCTCCTGCAAAAGTAAGAGTTTATTATCAACAATCGGAATTTGCCAAGGCTGAGGATTATATTAGAACAATTCTCGAGGGTATCGGTATACAGGATGCCGAAATTGAAACTGACGTAAAAGGCGAAGATGTCAGAATCGAAATTAAATGCGGCAATGACTACGGTGCAATTATTGGTCGCAGAGGTGAAACTCTTGACGCGATTCAGTATCTGACAAGGCTGATTATAAATAAGGGCTCCGAAGATTATAAGCGTGTTTCAATCAATGTCGGTAATTACCGTGAAAAGCGTGAGCAGACTCTCAAGGAGCTTGCAAAGCGCACTGCCTCCAAGGTTAAAAAATACGGCAGAAGCCTATCGCTTGACCCTATGAATCCATATGAACGCCGAATAATCCATACTACTATTCAGGCAATTGAAGGTGTTACATCCCATTCAGTCGGCAATGAAAGCAATAGAAAAGTTATTGTAACCCCTGCCGATGGATATAAGTCTTCCTCCGGGGGAAATAATAGAGATGAGCGCCCCAACGGCGGATATCGCCAGGGTGCCGGTTGGGATAACCGCTCCCACGGCAACGGCAGGTCGGATTATCGCAGCAGCAGGAGTTCTGGCGACAATAAGTCTTCAAGGACACCTCGTTCCGATGCCGCTTCCGCCACACTCTATGGAAGAATTGATACAAAAAAAGAGGATTAAGAAAAAAATTTAGGGGCGGAATACGCCCCTTTTTTAATGAAAAATTAACAATTAGCTGTAGAGTTTTCTTTATTTATATGATATAATTGGTTATGTTATTTTTTTAGAAACAGGTGAATTTATGAAAGAAATCGGAAGAAAAATAAAAAAGTTTTTCACGGAAAAGGTCAAGCCCTTTTTGTTGAATAATAATAAGAGAAACCTGAAAATTATCCTTGTTGCCCTTGCTGCTTTGATTATTATTCTGGGCACTCTGACCGGCATTTATATTAATAAGAAGCTCAACCTTATGCAAACCGGCGACAAGGGAATTGATTTTTCGAACAAGGATACCAGCCTTGAGGACGATGAAGACTATGACTTTGATGTCATGCACGATGTCGGCGACGCCGATTCCCTCAATGCATGGCTCAAGGAGTGGGCAACAAACGGCGGAGAAAAAATGTCCAGCAAAAGGGTTGTCAATATTCTTTTGTGTGGAGTTGACAGTAAGGATGGGTCGGCTTCGGGTGCGCGTTCCGACGCTATGATTATTGTGTCCGCCAACAATCAGACCAAAACCATTACTCTTGTTTCCCTGCTCAGAGATTCTTATTCCTATATGAATATCAGCGGTGAGGACAGATACAGAAAAATCAATGCTGTTTATAACTGGGGCGGCCCTGGCACACTGGTTGAAACAATAGAGAATAACTATAAAATCGAAATAGACGGCTATGCCAGCGTTGACTTTAAATCATTCCCTAAGCTTATTGATTCTCTCGGTGGCGTCACGGTTGATGTTCAGCAGTATGAGGCGCAATATATCAACAACCACAGAAGAGGATTTATAGCTTATAATCCGAATAGAATGTTCCCCCACGGCAATGATGTTAAACTGCAGGGTCAGGAGGCACTCATTTATAGCCGGATACGCAAATGCGATGCAGACAGTGACCTAAGCCGTACACGCAGGCAGCGCTCCGTTATCACTGCACTCATTGAAAGTGCAAAGGATGCCACGACAGGTCAGCTCAACAATGCGATGGATGTTGTTTTCCCTCATATCAGAACAAGCTTTACAAAAAGTGCGCTGCTCACCCTCGGAGCAAAGGCAATATCGCAAGGCTGGTCCGATTACAATATAGTGCAGCTGACTTCACCTGATGTCAGTGCTAACGGAACAGGCAAGTCAACCAACATAAATTCCGAATTTGTATGGGTGGTTGACTACGCAAGAGCTGCACAGATTCTGCAAAATGCTCTTTACGGTAAAAGCAATATTGAGCTTGACGATGCAGACAGAACCTCCCCGCTTGATATGCTTGTTTCAAAAGGCGGTTCTTCAGGCTCGGGCAGTTCCGGCGGAAATTCAGGCAGCTCAGGCAACCAAGACACCCCAGGCACCCCAGGTAACTCTGGAAACTCAGACAACAATGATTCTGATATTCCCACTACACACAGAAATTCAGAGGGCAACAACAACGATGACGACACCACTACCACAAAGGGCAACAAGGATACTACAACAACTAGAGATAATGTGGTTGACCCAACCGATACTGTTGTTATTGATGATGATGACGGCGGTGGTGACGGTGACACCGGAGTCACAGATATTGGCGATGACCCTGACCTTGATATTGGAGATATTATCTGATATTTTAATTTAAATTTAATAACGGAGAGCCTGCACAAAGCGGCTCTCCGTTATTTATTATTATTCGACGGGAAATCGAGTAGAGGCTAACCGTTGCGCCCGCTGTGAATTTATAGAAGCTATGGTTACGGTCATCTTTCTTCTCTGTAATAGTTGATTCCGCAGCCTGCAGGCTGTGCACCGACCTTTGTTTTTCGCATTGATGTGACAATAAGCACAATTGCCGTGAGAATGAACGGTAGCATATTGTAAAAAGCAGCAGGTATCGTGGTGAGAAATCTAAGGAAGGGAACCAAGGCTGCAAAGTCCTCTGCCCTGAACTGAAAAACCGTGAATGCTCCGAAAATAATTGAGCCGAATATGGCTTTTGCGGGGCTCCAGCTTGCGAAAATAACAAGTGCAACCGAAATCCAGCCCTGTCCGTTTATTGCAAGGTTATTCCACACTCCGCCACCGTTTATCAGTGAAATATATACACCGCCAAGCCCGCAGATTCCTCCGCCGAGAAGTATATTTATATATTTGATTCTGTTTACATTTAAGCCTGAGGCATCTGCCGCTGCCGCATTTTCGCCGACAAACCTCATGTTTAGCCCGGGCTTAGTG